>CAZMDM010000044.1:0-8185 GCA_964564775.1 uncultured Desulfonema sp.
ATTGATTATTTTACCGCGTGGAGCGTTCCCAAAGCATTGTCCGTAACAAAAGCTGCCGATATTTACACGCCTGAAGATCAGAAAGCTCTGGGAGATGTGATTCGTCAATTAGCCGAATCTCCGACAGCCTCTTTGCATCAAACATCGGCAACCAAGACCATTATGGAGTTGTATGACGGAAGAATTGATGCTACCGGAACCCCATTTATCTATGCGCTCATCGGATTATCCGCAAGCGGAGATTATGCCAAAGATCGGAGAAATTATATCATCATCTGTCTGATCTGCTTTATGGTTTCTCTGCTGATCTTATGCCGACTATTGAAATTTTCGTTTATCATCAGTTTGCTGATGATCACATTTTTCGTTTCCGCGTATGCGCCGATTATCGCAGATATCAAAGTCGGAAATGTCAATCAGATTCAGTTATTTATACTCACCCTATTTATCTGGCTGACAGCAAAATCCGAACATAGTCTTGCCGCTCCTGTGATTTTGGGCATCGGTGCGATGTTCAAACCCACTACGGCGGCGGTTTGTCTGCTGAGTCTCTTATCTCCGATGATTCGCAGAGAGTATCGCATCCTGATCCGCCGGATTTTCGGCATCGGTATCGGCGCGATGCTTGCATTTCTGATTTCCGTGATCTGGTTTTCGAGCATTCGGATATGGCTGCATTTTTTTCAAAGCCTTCCGAAAACGCTGAATTTCTCATATCCGCTCGCGCACGGAAATTTCAGTTTCACCAAGCTGATCTTCGATGCTTTCGGAAAAAATATGTCGCTGCTTGTGTCGGGAATATTGATTGCCGCATTTTCTTATGCTATATGGAAGAGCAAGAACAGCGATACGGATGATCGGAATCTGACAGAGGGCTTTGTGATCTCGGGTATCGGGATTGCCATTCCGCTCTTATCCGCGGGTCTGATATGGGTGCATTATTATATTCTTCTGATTCCTCTGATTCTGTTTATGATGAGACCCGTATCCGAACATACGCGTCAGATGCCGGTGGCAAAATATGCAGGAATATCATCATTTTTTTCATTGCTGATCTTGTCGAGAGTCTGTGATTTTCTCACTATCAGCCTGTATATTCAAAGTCTGATGATCAACCTTTCGACGCTGATCTTGACATTTTTTGCGCTTTATGAGCTTAATAATTCGAAGTTCAAAGTCAGAAACCGGAAGTAAATCATTTTACACTTTGAACTTTTCACTTTGCACTTTATCGGGAGGCTGGTGTGATTGTAAAAGAGTTGGCGGAAAAACTGAATCTGAAGATTGCTGCCGGAGAAAAAGGCTTGGACAGAGAAATTCGGGACGGCTATTGCGGGGATTTACTCAGCGATGTGATGGGAAAATCGCCGGAAAACTGCATCTGGATGACGGTTCAGACCCATCAGAATATCGTGGCGGTTGCGGTGTTGAAAGAAATGGCGGCAATCGTGATTACCGGAGGACATACTCCTGACAAAGAAACACAGGAAAAAGCCAATATCGAAGGAATTCCGGTGCTGTTGTGGGAGGGAACTGCTTTCGAGTTGGCAGGTCTGATTTATCCGCAGATCAAAAACTGAGGTTGTCTTGAAAATTCACCGAGCAGACCTGCATATTCACAGTTGTCTGTCTCCCTGCGGAGATTGGGACATGACGCCGAGTGCGATTGTTCGCAAAAGCCTTGAGAGAAAACTTGATATCATTGCTGTCTGCGATCATAACTCTGCGGAAAACGCGCTTGCGGCAATGCGTTTGGGAGCGGCGCACGGGCTGCGCGTTTTTCCCGGCATGGAAATCTGCTCCAAAGAAGAAGCGCATATCTTGGCAATTTTCAAAGATATTTCTCAGGCTATCGAAATGCAGAATTATGTGTATGAGCATCTTTCGGGAGTCAACAATACGAATCTTTGGGGATATCAGATCATTGCCGATGAAAATGACGAGGTTATGGGAGAAAATGAGAGGCTGCTGGTCGGCGCAACCTCGCTGAGTGTTCATCAGATTGCAAACAAAACCCATGAACTGGGAGGCATCAGTATCCCTTCTCATGTGGATCGCTCGATGTTCGGAATCGTCACTCAGTTGGGATTTATTCCGCCGGATCTATCGGTTGATGCGATCGAGGTATCGTTTCGGATGTCATTTGATGACGCGCGGAAAAAAATTCCCAGCATCGGAAAGCGATCCTGTATTACCTCTTCGGATGCTCATTTTATCAGCGACATCGGAAGAGCTTATACGAAAATGTTTATGGCAGACGCGAGTTTCGAAGAACTTTGTCTGGCGCTCAGGGGCGCGGACGGAAGATATATTATAAACCAATGATGAAAGAACTTGCTTTACATATTCTGGATATTGCGGAAAACGGCATTGCCGCAGGTGCAAGGTGCATCAGTATTCTGGTGGATGAAGATCGCATTAACAATCGCCTGACGGTTGAAGTGGAAGATAACGGGCGAGGTATGTCTTCGGAAATGCTAAAAAAAGTTACTGACCCGTTTGTTACCAGCCGCACCACGCGGAGAGTGGGACTGGGACTTTCCCTGCTTCAGATGGCAGCCCAGCGATGTGATGGGGAATTTAAGATCGAATCCAAACAGGGAAAAGGAACTCGCGTAATCGCTTCTTTCCGTTACGACCATATTGATCGCGCGCCAGTGGGAGATACCGCAAGTTCTCTGACTTCGCTGATGATCGCGAATCCCGAAACAGATTTTATTTATACGCATCGGGTGGATGGCAATGATTTTACACTGGATACGACCGAGATCAGACAAGAAATGGAAGGCTTTTCATTTTCTGATCCTGCAGTGCTGATTCATCTGACCAAAACCATCCGCAAAGCGGTTGCAGAACTCCGAGCCAATAGCAAAGAGAAAGAAGTCGGATTCGGGATTTAGCCGAGTCTGGAAAATTCAGGGCTTTCTCGGATCCGGGATTTATCCTCATCCATGCTGAAATATTACATACATATATATGATGATTTCAGAATCGCGGTGAATATTATTGACATCATCGGAATAACTGCGTAAAAAGACTTTGATGATTTCGACTATCAAGGAGTACGGTCATGGTTCGGGTCAAGCCCTATATTTCCGAAATCTCAATTTATTCTCCTCCCTGGTCAAAGATTGACCGGACGCAGTATATGCGATTGGATCTCAATGAAAACACGCTCAATCCGCCGGAGCATGTCAAAGATGCCTTGAAACGATATATTGACAGCAACCAGATTCAGATGTACCCGGATACCCGGCATTTCATCTCCAAGCTGGCTTCCTATACCGGCATGAACGAAGATCATCTGATTGTGGCAAATGGCTCGGATCAGGCAATCGAAGTGGTATTGCGCGCGTTTCTGGCAGTCGGCGATGAAATGCTGATTACCGCGCCGAGTTTTCCGATGTTCACCCAGATTGCCAATGTGATCGGCGCAAAAATAAAGGCTGTCCATTACGATTCGAATCTGGCATTCCCATATACCGAATTTGTCAACGCCATCAGTTCGCAGATCAAACTGATTGTGCTGATCAATCCCGATAATCCCACAGGAAGCTCGATTGAGTTGTCGCAGATCCGCAATATTCTGGAGATTGCTCCCGATATTCCGGTGATTGCGGATGAAGCGTATTTCGAGTTTACCGGAAAAACCGTAGCAGACCTGATTGATCTCTATCCCAATCTCATTGTGCTGCGAACCTTTTCCAAAGCTTATGCAATGGCAGGATTGCGGCTCGGATATATCATGGCAAATCCGGATCTGATCACGCAGTTTTACAAAATCCGGGGACCGTTCGATGTGAACAGTTGTGCTATGATTGCCGCCGAAGCTCAGTTGGATCATCAGAGCGAATGGAAAGCCTACATCGACGAAGTGATGAACCGCTCGAAACCTTTGGTGGAAGCGTTTTTCAGATCAAACGGGGTGAAATATTATCCGGCTGCTGCCCATTTTATGCTGGTCGAGCCGGAAGATCGGGACAAAGCGGTTCATTTTCTGAAAGATAACGGAATATTGGTACGTCCGATGGTTGCTCCGTCCATTATCCGTACCTTCAGAATGAATGTCGGTACGGTTGAACAGAGCAAGCGGTTTATCGAAGTCTTCGAAGCTTTTTTGAAACAGAAATAGCGTTTTGTATTATCACGCCATGTATCCCAGCCAGCCTACGACAATGTAGCGCAAAATCCTTCCGATCATGCTGGTCAGAAATACGGCTATGGGCGACATTTTGTAAATTCCGGCAATCCAGCAGGTTCCGCTGTACGGAAGCGGCGTCAGAGCGGCTACTGTAATGGCATATATGCCGTATTTGTGGAAAATTTTCCGTCCGGTTATGAGCAGTTTGTTTCCGAACAACCTCCTGAAACGCAAGGGTCCGATACAGCGCCCGATGAAATAACCGCTGGTTCCGCCGCATGCACTGGCAACACCGGCAACAACGCTGGCACGCCAGATATCCGCGCCGCCGAAGGTCGAGCCGAATACGAATATATCCGGCGGAATGGGCTGAAACGTGGTATCTGCAATCCATGTCAGCAGAAACAATGCTGGCATTCCGTAATCTTCGACAAATATGCCTGCCCATGATTTGATCTCATCATGGTAAGTCCCAAATCCAATAAAAATACCGATCATGACACCGAGTACAAGCAGAGATTTCAATCCCTGTTTTCTGAAAAAATTGACAATATCGTATTTCTGCCAATATCCGATGAACCGATCTCCGACATAATCCGCCGTCATTTTTGAAAAACCGATTGCACGATGCCGTTGTTCCCAAAATCGTCTGGAAAATTTTTTAATATCTTCTTGTGTAAGCTTCATGCTATCCTCCAATCATCAGGGTCATGGATTTTCAACCTTGAAGTGGGATGACGCGTAAGCGATCAGCTTTCCATCTTTTTCCTGAACGATAAATAAAGCCTCTACCTCGCTTAAGTTGTCAATCAGAGGAATGCCTTTTTCGGGACCGATGACCATCAGTGCGGTTGCCATTCCATCTGCCAATGTGCAGTTGTCTGCGGTAACGGATACGCTGACCACGCCGTTGTTCACCGGATAACCGGTTTTGGGATTGATGATGTGTGAAAATCTCTGTCCCCCAAATTCAAAAAAGTTTCGGTAGTCTCCGCTGGTTGCCATAGCTCTGTCCTGAAGCTGCAAGACCTTGTACACATCTGTCGGACCAGCTTCAGCTTTGGGGGTATTGATGCCTACTCGCCATGGCGTTCCATCGGATTTTTTACCCGCGGCATAAATTTCTCCACCGATTTCGACGATGTAATTTTTAAAGCCATTTCTGTCAATCAGTTCGGAAATCTGATCCACGCCGTAGCCTTTGGCAATCGAACCCAGATCCAAGCTTACGTCAGGATGCAGTTTTCTCATATACTTACTGTCGGAATCAAACTCGATGAGATTGCGGAATCCCACAAACGGCAGCACTGCCCGTACCTCTTCGGGTGTCGGAAATCCTTCGCGCTTTGTTTTGCCGAATCCCCAGAGATTGACCAGAGGATTGACGGTTCCGTCCCACGCGCCATTGCTGATCCCATACACATTGTCCGCAATGGTCATCACTTGAGCAAAATCATCCGACATATAAAAACGTTTGTTCACATCCCGCAGCATATTGAATTTATTGATCTCACTGTCTTTGATATAGATTGACAGACACTGGTTGATTTCTTTGAGCCGCTCATCGATTTTTTTCTTCAGAAATGATGTCCGCTGAAACGAGCCTGCCACGACTTTGACATGATAGGTGGTTCCCATCGTTTGTCCGGTGAACAGGACTTCGCTTTTTCCACAGCCGACCAGTATCAGTGCCATCAGACACAGGATAATCCGAAAGTTCAGTTTTTTCATTTTCATAACATACTATCCTTATTAACAAATTCTGGGAAGCTGCTCACCGCTTAACATATCCACGATACGGCTTCCCCCGATCCGGGTTGTCATATACACTTTTTTCGGATGATCGTCCACAACTTCTCCGATAATGCACGCGTCTTTGCCGAGCTTATCGCGTTTCATGGCAGACAACACTGCGTTTGCATCTTCCGGTGCTACAAAAGCGAGCAGCTTGCCTTCATTGGCAACATACAGCGGATCAAATCCCAGCATTTCGCATATCCCCATGACTTCGGGTTTTACCGGAATCTTATCTTCGTAAATCATCATGCCAACACCGGATTGTGCGGCAATTTCATTCAACGCGGATGCCACGCCTCCGCGTGTCGGATCACGTAGCGCATGAACTTTCCGGGAAACCATGACCAATCGCTTGACCAGATGATGAAGCGGTGCGGTATCGCTGGATAAGGGGGTATCGAACTCAAGTCCTTTTCTCTTGCTTAGAATTGCCATGCCATGTTCCGCAATCGCGCCGCTGAGTAAAATCGCATCTCCGGGTTTTGCCCGATCCGCGCCCACCTGAACATGTTCCGGTATCCATCCGATGCCGGAAGTGTTGATAAACAGCTTGTCCGCCGCACCTTTGGGAACCACTTTGGTATCGCCGGTAACAATCGGCACGCCCACAGAGCGGGCAGCAGCACTCATGCTTTGCAAAATCATCTTCAAATCTTCGACAGAAAAGCCTTCTTCGATAATCAAGGCAGCACTCAGGCACAACGGCGATGCGCCGCATACTGCAAGATCGTTGATTGTGCCGTTGACCGCAAGATCGCCGATATTGCCGCCGGGAAAAAACAGCGGATCCACCACAAAGCTGTCTGTGGAAAATGCGACTTTTTTATCCAGAATATCTAAAATTGCGCCGTCATCCAGTTTGGACAGGACAGGATTGTCGAATATCGGAACCATCATTTCTGAAATCAGATTATGCGACATTTTTCCGCCGCTGCCATGATCCAACAAAATTTTATCGGGGTTCATACAGAATCTCTCTTTGCCATTGAATAATTGCCCGGATGTTTAACACAAATACGCCGGAAATGCCATAAATAATCATATTGACTTGAGCGTCTGTTCCTGAGATACATATCCTGCATAGGATTGCACATCAAAAATCAGGAGCGGTTAAATCATGCCCGGAAATACATTCGGAACATTGTTCAGAGTTACGACATGGGGAGAATCCCACGGCAGAGGCATCGGCGTGGTGATTGACGGATGTCCGCCCAAAATTCCCCTGACCGAAGAGATGATTCAGAAAATGATGGATCGCCGGAAACCCGGAACCTCCATTGCCAGCACATCCCGCAACGAAGCGGATAAAATCGTCATCATGTCCGGCATATTCGAAGGCATGACCACCGGCACGCCGATCATGCTCATGCTGTTCAATACGGATGCAGATTCTTCAGCATACCGTTCTTTGGCAGATATTTTCCGTCCCGGACACGGAGACATCAGCTATCAGGTAAAATACGGCATCCGGGATTGGCGCGGGGGCGGGCGTTCTTCTGCCAGAGAAACCGCAGCAAGAGTGGCTGCCGGTGCGGTTGCAAAAGCAATTTTGGATCAGGAAAATATTTCGGTCAGTGCTTATACGATTGCACTCGGAGGCGTGATTGCCGAACAGCGTGATATGAATCTGGTTTCCCAAAATCCGTTCTGCTGCCCGGATGCACAGGCAGCACAACTCATGCAGAAACGGGTTGCTGAAGTCCGAAAACAGGGCGATTCCCTAGGCGGTATTGTCGAAATCGTTGCAAAATGCGTTCCTGGAGGTTTGGGGGATCCGGTATTCGATAAACTGGATGCCGATCTGGCAAAAGCATTGATGAGCATCGGCGCGGTCAAAGGGGTTGAAATCGGCGCGGGATTTGCCGCAGCAGGCATGACCGGCTCTCAGAACAATGATCCCATATTGCCGCAAGGATTTGCTAGCAATAACTCTGGCGGAATTCTGGCAGGCATTTCCAACGGCGATGATATTGTGGCGCGGGTGGCAGTCAAACCGATTCCCTCGATTTCTATCGAGCAGCAGACTGTTGATAAAAACGGAAATCCCACAATGGTTTCGATCAAAGGACGCCATGATATATCTGCCATTCCGAGAATCAATGTGGTATGCGAGGCAATGGTCTGTATCGTTCTTGCCGATCATCTGCTCAGACAGAAGGCTATCAGATAATCATCACTCTGTTGACAAAGATAATCGAAAAAAAACTATCGTTCTTGCCATGCAAAGGAGACAATATGCCGAAAAAA
>CAZMDM010000045.1:0-2068 GCA_964564775.1 uncultured Desulfonema sp.
ATCAATTTTTTATTAGACCTCTTTCAAAACTGTTCAGCCAAGCGATAAATCGCCCGGCTAGAAACCGAAGCCTGCTTAAGCAGGCTTGAGCTTATAGCCCTGAAATTGATTTCGGGGCTTTGGAAAGAGGTCTATTTTTTCTTATATAATTAGGAGTTACGCAGTTGAAAAACTGAGTTGAAACTGTTATGTTATTTTTTATGAATCAGCCGAAATATAATGAAGATGACTATATCAATTTTCTGACAGCAACGCCAAGAGTTTTCAGTTGTACAGAAGCCGGAAAAGTACAGCCTGATCAGGAATGCAGCGCATCCCATGATTCGATCAATCGTTTACTTTACAGGGTTCCGCCCGATACAGAAACTTTGTGGCGTGAAGCGGCCCCTTTCACCGTCGCCGGAGGATTTCTGATTTTGGACGACTCCGCGTCGGATAAGCCTTATGCCAAAAAGATACAGATGGTTACATATCATCGGTCAGGCAAGCATCACGCAGTTGTGAAAGGCATCAACCTTGTTACGCTGTTATCGGATATACCGCAAAGAGTCGGACGGTAAAACCGATAACGACCATTTCAGCGACATGCTTCACAAAGCCGAAGAACGCGGAGTTTGTCCCCGATATGTTTTGTCTGACAGTCGGTATTCAGGCGTTGAGAATCTCAAACTGATCCGCAAGCTCGGATGGCAATGGTTCACACGGCTCAAAGCCAACCGCTTAGTGAATCCTGATGGCAATGGAAATGTGGCATTATCAGAAGCAGCAATTTCCGAGTCCGGCAGCGTTGTTCATCTTAAGGGATACGGTTTTATCAAAGTATTCGGAATAACCGCCAAAGACGGCAGTACCGAATATTGGGCGACTTCCGATCTCGATATGGACGAACTGAAACGTATTCAATTATCTGATTTTTCATGGAAAATAGAAGAATATCATCGCGGGCTTAAGCAGTTCTGCGGAGCGGAACGCTCTTTTGCAAGGCTTGCCAAAGCGCAGAGAAACCATATCGGTCTTGCTATAAGAGCGTTTCTGAGGTTTGAAATTGCCAGCTTGAAAACCGGCATAAGCTGGTTCGAAGTAAAAATGCGGATTATCAGAGACGCGATAAAGGCTTATCTTGAAAATCCGGTTTATGCTTTGCAGGCAACTGCGTAACTCCTAATCGTATTTTGCAAAGATAAGTCAAGATTTAATAGCCGCGATTTCGGTTTGCCTTGGCTGAGATAGTTCAGCTTCGGATCAGGATTATTTTTCCATCCTCAAAAAAAATCTGGAATTTCATCTGGAGATATGCTATATACTGAACAATATTAAAATAATGAATCATATTCTTTTATGAAAGGAGGGGTGAAATAACAGAAGTGTCGGATGGTTATGAAAAAGATGGGTATCTGTTGTTGAAACTGTTAAGGGGAGGATCTATGAAAAAATCGGTTGTGGTATCAGTCGTGCTGGCAGTATGTCTCGCATTGGCAACAGGTGTTTGGGCTGCGGATAAGGCTGCCATCAAAAAACAGGTGGATGACATTGTTGCTGCCATAGATGGCGGTAAAAAAGCGCAAGATTTTGCAGATGCGGCAAAAAAAGACCCTTATGTGTTTATCATGGAAGCCGGCGGAAAATTGCTGGTGCATCCCTCTTTGGTTGGGCAGAGCCTGAAAGAAAAAGCAGAACCCGTGTTCAAAGAAGTCTCCAAAGGTACGGCAGAGGGGATTTGGGTAAAGTATGAATGGCAGGGCAAAAAGAAAAATACTTACACCCGGAAAACCAAAGGCGGACTGATCGTAGGCTGCGGATACAACGAATAATCTCGGCAGGGTTTTATCGGTGAGCGGTCAATAGCAATAGCGACCGCTCTTGTAGTTTGTCGTCTTGTCATCATAAGCCCCTTATCACTTTATTACGCGTAAGAAATCGGATAACCCTTGAACCTGATCCTTAAATCAGATACACTTTTCATATGTCACTCACCCTTGTGTTGCTCTTTGATTTTTAAACTTTGTACTGTTATTCTGCAATGACATTATGAATTAGATATACATGACCAATAATTGTCTGTCACTTT
>CAZMDM010000046.1:0-2411 GCA_964564775.1 uncultured Desulfonema sp.
TAGCCGGGCGATTTATCGCTCGGTACAATACAAAGAGGTATTTATGTTCACCAATCCGCTCAATCCGCTAAAAGTGAGAATCAATCAGGGAAAGCAATATATTCCCGATATTGCAGCCGCAACTGTCAAGCCTCCGTTTCGGGGATTTCCTGAAATATCCGGAAATACGGATGAAAGTTTCTGTGCCGAATGCGGCAGATGTTATGAAGTTTGTTCGGCTAAGGCAATCTGTCTCAAACCGTTTTCGATAGATATGGGAAAATGCGTTTTCTGCGGCGACTGTATCCGGGAATGCCCGAAAAAATATATTCATTTCAGCAATTTTCATAAGACCGCTTCCACATCGAGAGAATATCTGATTGTGGGCAAATCCGCAACGCCGGAGAGCTATTTGGCTAAGGCAGTTGTTGTCCGCAAAGAAATCACGCGCATCTTCGGTCGCTCGCTCAAGCTTCGGCAGGTATCTGCGGCAGGGTGTAACGGATGTGAAATGGAACTGAACGCGTGCGGCAATGTCAACTTTGACATGGGGCGTTTCGGCATTGATTTTGTGGCATCTCCGAGACATGCGGACGCGATTGTGATTACCGGACCCATTTCGCAGAACATGGCGCCTGCGCTGGAAGATGCGTATTTCTGCACGCCGGATCCGAAAATCGTGATTCTGGTGGGAACCTGCGCGATCAGCGGCGGCGTGTTTCAGGATTCGCCTGCGTTGAATCGGGAGTTTCTTCAGAAGTATCCGATTGACCTGTATCTGCCCGGATGTCCTACGCATCCGCTTACCTTTGTCAACGGTATCCGCAGTTTTCTCGGTCAGCGATAGCCCCTATCCTTTCTTCCGAATTTTCCTGTTGTAGTGTCCTGTTTCATATCTTATAATCATTCCATCCTTTTGGGTTTTTATTTATCCTTCAATCCGTCATCATCATTTCAATCCTGATTCTTGTAAGGAGCATAAGTTATGGAAATGCTGACAGAACAATTATATCGTTCCCCAAAACTCGGCTTGTATTACCATGATATCCGGACAACGCTGTCGGAGGAGCGGAAAAAGCGGAAACAGTTTTATAAGGATGTCCGCGAAGATCAGAAAGCCGAATTTATCAATGGGGAGGTTATTGTGCATTCGCCGGTAAGAATCGAACATGAATTGGCGTCAAGCAGTCTGCATGTTTTATTGAGAACATATTCAATCGTTCATAATCTGGGTTATGTGGGGCATGAGAAGATGATGATTTCTCTCAGCCGCAATGATTACGAGCCGGATATCTGTTTCTGGAGCAAAGCAAAATCCAAGAAGTTTAAGCCGAAGCAGACCCAATTTCCCACGCCGGATTTCATTGCCGAAGTGCTGTCTCCCTCGACCGAAGACAATGATCGGACAATCAAGTTTGAAGATTATGCGGCTCACGGGGTGAAAGAATATTGGATTATTGATCCGGCATATCAGGTGGTTGAGCAGTATTTTCTCGACAACGGCGTGTATCGTCTTCATATCAAAGCAGATTCGGGAATATTGAAAAGCAGAGCGGTGAAAGGTTTTGTGATTCCGGTTGCCGCGTTGTTCGATGAGGCGGAGAATCTGGCGGCTCTGCGGGAAATATTGAAAGCTTGAAGTGGATCCGAGGATGACGTCATAATCATCATAATCAGCAGAATATATGAGAATAAAGGATAAAGATATGAAATTATTTAATTTTTTTACAAAACTGAAAGAAAGATTCGGTCAGCCCTGTTCAGGCGATATCCGTCCCTGTGATCAATTGTGGGAAGCGGTTGATCTGGTTGTCAGACTGAGCCATCCCAATATCCACTATGTTCCGCATTACCGGAAAAAGCTGATGCCTGCGGTGGAACATACGCTGAAATATGCGGATGAGCAGATTGCTCAGATGCCGGGTGCAGTTCCTGTCAGAGCAGATTCCTACACTGCGGATCCGATTATGCGAACTGTATTCTCAGATGGCAGTCAGTTCAGAAATTTTTTCATTGAACATCCTGAATTAAAAGATTTTTTTCAGAAAACAGATGCTCCCGGATGCTGCGCGCTTCTGGTGATGACCCGTAAGGAAAAAAAGATTCTCGGCATGGAAATGGACGGAGAGATCATGAAACGGGATGTGCTTCAGACGAGTGTTGATTTTTCCGATCATCAGATTGTCGCGCCTATGATTTCCGAAGAGGAGACCCGGAAAGAATTATCTCTGCGTGCGTTGGAGCTGCTGGCTGCCCAGTCTCTGGAAAATATCCTCTCTCTGATTGCGTGGAAAAAAGAGATGGAAACAGAAAAACGCATTCTCGAAGTGAAATTGCAGCTGCGTCATGCCCGGATCCGCAGCAGACATTCTCTTTTCTCGGATGGATACGATAAAGATGAGACGGATGAAGCATTGTCTCTATTGGAACAG
>CAZMDM010000047.1:0-4190 GCA_964564775.1 uncultured Desulfonema sp.
CTACGGCAAATAAAATTTCCCATGCAAAGCCGACCGTGTAGGACACAATCACGATAGGCAGGACAATCCGGGCGCCGGTTATCATTGTGCTGCGAAAATCTGAAGATAACCCTGACGCGAGCCGCGAATAATATCCGGTATTGTAAATCCCGAAAAACAAAGGCGGAATCAACGTCAGCAGCACAAAGCTCATAAATCGTTTGACATCCAGACAATCCCGGACATGCGGACCTACCTTGGTTACATCCGCAGGGCTGAAAAACACGGTTTCCGTTGCCTCGAACAGCGGATGAAATTTTTTCAATTTCCCGTCTTTTTCAAAGTGTTTGCGGGAAGAATCGAAAATATCTTTTAGCCATTTCATAAAGAATTTCCTTTATTATCAGCATTACCGCAATTTGAAATCCCGGTAATCCCGGTTCAGATCGGATTTGCACAGATGATAAAATTAAATCAGAAAACAAAGATTATTGCAAGCAGATATTCATCCCGCCGGACAAGTTGCCATGTCAGAGTTGTGGCGACAAGGATATACCTGTGAGGTTATTCATATTCGATATAAAAACTTCACGTCATCCCGTATTTTTTCATCTTACGCCACAATGTCGAGCGATCCATATTCAGTTCTTTGGCAGTATCGGATTTGTTCCATTGATATTTTTTCAATGTATCTGCAATAAGCTGTTTTTCATCGCTGTTCCCTGAATTTTGTTCGGCAGGCTTGCACGACGACACTCTGGAAGGAACTTTGCTCAGAAACGGGGGAAGATGACGGGCTTCGATAATATTGTCCTGACAGATAATGATGGCATGTTCCAGAATATTTTCAAGCTCCCGCACATTGCCGGGATAATCATAATTGAGCAGAATCTCCATAGCTTGTTCGGAAATTCTGTCAATCCTGCTTTGCTTGGCAAGACAAAGGCGTTTGAGAATATGAGCAATCAGCAGTTGTATATCGCTTTTTCTGGCAGCAAGGGGCGGCAATTCAAATCGGATCACATTGAGGCGGTAAAATAAATCTTCCCGGAATTTTTTTTCTCTGACCAGTCGCTCCAACCCCTGATTGGTGGCAGAGATAATTCGGACATCCACTTTGACGGTTTTCCGGCTGCCGAGCGGATAAAATTCTTTGTCTTCCAATACCCGGAGCAGCTTTGCCTGAAGCGAAAACGGCAGGTCTCCGATTTCATCCAGAAATAATGTGCCGCGATCCGCATCCTGAAACCGTCCGGGTTTATCCCGATCCGCGCCGGTAAACGCGCCTTTGACATAGCCGAACATTTCGGATTCCAGAAGATTATCTGGCAAAGCCGCGCAATTGACTTTGACCATCGGTTTTTCCGCACGCGGGCTGGCATGATGAACCAATCTGGCAAGCACATCTTTGCCGGTTCCGGTCGGTCCTTCGATCAGCACGGTGGCATCACTGCCTGCAACCACCGGAAGGATATCGAAAATTTTCTGCATGATCGGGTCTTTGCCGACCATATCGTAAAAGGTGTAGCGCTCCTGAATAGCAGTGTTCAACTGATAGAGCAAAGACAAGTCCGAAATCGTGGCAAGTCCGCCGATAATCCGCCCGTCTTCATGCTTCAGCGCCATATATTTCGCCCGGATCGGAATTTTACGACCGTCAAGAGTGATGATTTCTCCGTGATCATCGGAACGGGCTTTTCCGTCCGCAACGGTTTCTCTGATTTTGCTTGCTTTTCCGAAAATAGTCGAACAAGGTCTTCCCAGAATATCTTCGCGACCAAAGCCGGTAATACTTTCCGCCATGCTGTTGAAAAAATTAACATGACAGCCCCGATCCACCGTCAAAATGCCGATATCGAGATGATCTAAAATCAGCTTTAAGCGCCGGTCTTCATAGCGGATTCGGTCAATCAGTTCCTTGAACGCATCGGGAAGTTCCCCGTTTTCTTTGGAAACAAAATCACTCATCAGAAATTTCCGGTAATCGGATAATAAATTCAGTACCCTTATCTTTTTCAGACATCACACGGATCGAACCCTTGTGCGCGTCCACGATCTTTTTGGTCAGCATCAGCCCGATGCCTGTGCCTCGTGTACCCTTGGTAGTGAAAAAACTCTGAAAAATTTTTGCCCGGATTTCTTCTTCCATGCCGATTCCGTTATCTCTGATCCGGTATTCGACACCGCCATCCGCGCTTTTCAGCGTCCGAATCAGAATTTCTTTGGGCTTGGCGCAGGAATCATCTTCTCTGCACGCATCCATCGCATTGGTCATCAGATTCATCAGACACAGATGAATGCCTTCGGGATCAAAGCGCATGGGTTTGAGATTTTTGTCAAAATCGGTTTTCAGGGCAATGCTGTATTGTTTGGCAGCCGGAATCATTAACTGTGCAACTTCTCTGGCAGGTTGATTCGGATCCGCAAGTTCATAATGAAGGTCTGCGGATTTGGCATAATTGAGCATATTCAACGATAAATTTTTGATCTTGTCCACATTGCCTCTGACCATTTCCCATCCTTGGGACAGATAGGTTTTGTCATCCAATTCGATGCCTTTTTCCAAGACAAAAATGCCGCCCTTCAAGCCGCTGGCAATGTTTTTGATGGTATGAGACAAGCCTGCAACGGTTTCGCCGATGGCTGCCATGCGTTCCGCTTCGATCAGTTTCCTGCTTTTTTCTTCGACCAGACGCTCTAAGTTTTCCGTATATTCTCTGAGCTTCTGCCGCATGAAGATGCGCTCATGTGCGCGCTTCAATGCTACTTCCAGTACATCGTCATTAATCGGTTTGGTAACAAAATCCGTTGCTTCGAATTTGAGGCTTCGGATGGCAAGGTCAATATCGCCATGCCCCGTAATCATAATGACTTCGGTATCCGGGTTTTCCCGTTTTAGGCGTTTCAATAGTTCGATGCCGTCCATTCCCGGCATCTTGATGTCGGTCAGCACAATTGGCGGCTGAATCTCGGCAAATATCCGTATGGCTTGTTCGCCGGTTTCAGCCGTATGTACCGTATACCCCATATCTGTCAAGGAGATTCCCAATACTTTGCGGATACCTTCCTCGTCATCTACAAGTAATATTCTGTTTTCCATATTTCTTTGTCCGGGATGGGAAAAGTGATAATGAATGCCGCGCCTCTGCCTTTTTCAGATAACAAGCGATATCCGGCGGATAGCATCATAAACAGTAGCATATATACAATCATCTGTGTTTTTTCTTTTTTGCCCTTAATTTTTTCAGATAGGCTTCGATTTCTTCGGGTCTGAGACCGGCAAGACGTTTCTCAGGCTTCAGACCGCTGAGGATTCTGTCAATATCTTCAGGTTTCAGCCCGGAGATTATCACATCTTTCCACTCTCTTCCGAGTTTCTCGACCGCTTCGGGGGTAAGTTCGAGTTTCATAATATCATCTCCTTTTCCGAACCATATATTCAGAAGACCGCCTATCAGACGCCCTGTCCTTTCGGTCAGCGCGGACAATCCTTTCTGCTTTATTCTGCCGAAAGCGGACTGTTTTTCCTTTTTACGGGCCCCACGGGTGTCAGCAGTTCCTCAAGCAGCGCGCCGAGCAGCCGGTGCCACCGGGTTTTTGACGGTTTTGCCTCAGGTTCCGGTCTGCCGGATTCCATCTCAGAGCCTCCGTTTGTATGATTCCTATTCTACACATCCAGAAATCATATTGCAAGCACTTCAAAAAAAGACGGCAATTCTCATTTTGAAGCATTTCTTTGTCGATGCTGACATTCCGAAAAGTATCTTTATGATTTTTATAACGATCTCATCACGCACCTGATCAGACAGTTTCGGAGGGCATTTTCGTCAGCGTCTGAAGTGATCATGATATGATTCAGTCTAATTCTTTATTCCGTTATTTACGGTCTAATTTTTTAGTTCGTTATTTACAATCTAATTCTTTATCCCATTATCTGCAATCTAAATCTTTATTCCGTCACTTGCAATCTAAATATGTCATCATTTCAAAAAAATAGTTGACAATGTTCGGATTGCAGGATATGTAACAGGCAGGCAATGGTATGATGCCATATTTTTAGATGGCATCTGACGTATAATCAATGGTTAGGATATTTTATCAATTTCTGAGGCGAGGTGCAATATGAGAAAAATTGTTTCGGTATTTGTTATCATTCTTTTTTTTATGATTCCTGACAGATGTTTTTCGGGTTTTGTACCATACCATTTTGT
>CAZMDM010000048.1:0-4447 GCA_964564775.1 uncultured Desulfonema sp.
ATCAATCTCCGATCTGAACACATTGAGCTGACTGCTCAGATTGCTGTTGATCAGAGACATCAGCCGATTCGATAAAATGACACTTTGCTCGGACAATGTTTGATTCAGCTTCAGCGTAATCACTGTTCCCAAGGTCACTAAAATAAACGCACCGAATACACCGAATTTTATCAATATATTGTATTTAATGCTTTTCATGATACCTCTCTGTCGGAATCAGATCGCTGAAGCTTTTCGGTTAATACGGCAGTCCGCCGGCTTTCCTGATGATGTCGTGGGATTCCTGAGAGCTTACGAATTCGATGAACTTTTTGATGGTTCCCGAATTGTTTTCTTCTTTGAAAATCAGTGCAAGCACGCTGCAATACGGATAATCCTGATCTGTCGGTTTTTTTCCGCCGATGCTCATGATACTCACTTTATAATTGCGTGCATTTTCATACGTGCCGAATGCAATAGTTCCGGCTTTTTCTTCCGTAAGAGACAGGGTTTCCTGATCCGTGAAAGTGGTTTTTGATTTCTCCGTGATCTTGATATCTTTGAATCCCGGAAGCGATTCCGATAAAACCACCAGAGAACTGTCCCCATCTTCCCGGCGGATTACTTTGATGCTGTCATCCTGTGCTCCGATATCTTTCCAGTTCGTGATTTTACCACTGTAAATATCACATGCTTGCTGAGGTGAAATATCTTTGAGCGACAAGGTGCTATGCGTAAAAAATACGACAGGCAGTTTGGCAAACGGCAGATATTTCAGACCGTATTGTTTTTCGTTATCCTTGATGCTTCTGGACACACGGCCGATTTTGGCTTTATCCGTACCGACAGATTTGATGCCTCCGCTGGATCCGGTGCTTTCGGGAACTGTGATTTTGGCATCGGGGTTTTTCTGATTGAACGCATCGGCAAGTGCCTGAAGCAGAGACATGCCTGCTCCCGTACCAACCACCGGTATGTCTTCTGCCATGACAAGTCCCGATATTGCAAAGAACACTGCCAGAGATAAGATAACACAAGCTGCTTTCTTCATTTTTCGCCTCCTGATAAAATTTAAAATTTATCAAAAATATTAAGCGAAAATCTGAAGATTTGCAAGTCAATTACGTTTTTTGCTGATATTTGAGGCAGAGACAAGCTTTCCTCTCCGATCTATGGAAATTGCATCAGGCGTGAACCGCTGATTTGCACATGGATTTTTCAACCATTCACAATATTATTTCCGCTCGATCATCTCTAAAACTGCCAACGTTGCGGCAACAGTTCCGTAAGAAGGCGCTGTGAACCAGCCTATAAACGGAATCAGCAGCAGCAGCATAAACCCGCTTCCCACGCCCATCACCGTTGCTCTGTGGCGTTTGGCAAACTGGATGCTGTCTGCGGCAGACAAACCTTTTCGCTCCAGAGTATAGTCCATCAGTCCGAAACCGTCATAATAAAACTGGATCAGCATCAGTATGATCGGCGAAATCAGCATTCCTATCAGAGGAATCAGTGCCAGAAGCCATGCTGCCAGCGACAACGCGATCATAAATGCAAGATTTCTGAGATTCAAATATAAGCCGCGAACGGCAAGCCTCAGCATCTCTTTGAAATCAAAGTCCGGCATTCCGGCGTTATAAACAGACTTTTCAACCACCTCAGACAGATATCCCAGAATTGGCGAAAACAGAATCATAATGACAGGTTTATAGGTAATATAGCCGGTCAGCAACAGGAATATAAACAGCATCACGGAAGTAACCATCTTCATAATTCCGCTTTTCATAAACTCCGGCAGCCAGTTATACATGATATAGGCTGAAATATCGGAAAAATATACCACTCCCGAAATCAGCAGTATCATCATATACAGAAAGCTAAGAATTCCCGGAATCATCATATATCGCCACAATCCGTGTTTGAAAATGACTCGGTTGGCTTTGAAATAATAGCGGAAGCCTTGAAAAAATTGTGTCATATAAAAATCTCCTGTTTGAGCTGTTTGATGTTATTTTATCATATTATATTGATATGTCAATATAATATCATCGGTTTATTGAAAATTGCATTCGCACTGTTTTCTGATCAGACCTTGCCGATCAGCGATTTATTCTCTTTACAGAAAAACGCAGAAAAGATATGATTCTGTTATGAATGAGTCATACATAACAGTCGCCCTTTTATATGGGGCCATGGATTGAAACGGAAACAGAACCGCATGAACAAGATTCGCAATTTCAGCATCATTGCACATATAGATCACGGCAAATCCACGCTGTCGGATCGGCTGATCGAGGCATCCCATATCATCGCAGATCGGGATTTCAAAGATCAGATTCTCGATTCAATGGATATCGAGCGGGAACGCGGGATTACCATCAAAAGCCAGACTGTTTGTCTGCCCTACACGGCAAAAGACGGGCACCAGTATTTTCTGAACCTGATTGACACGCCGGGGCATGTGGATTTCACCTACGAAGTCTCTCGCGCGCTCAAATCCTGCGAAGGCGCACTGCTGCTGGTGGATGCGTCTCAGGGCGTGGAAGCACAGACTCTTGCCAATCTCTATCTGGCAATGGAACACAACCTTGAAATTATTCCGGTGATCAACAAAATCGACCTTCCGTCCGCGGATATCGAGCGGACAAAACAGCAAATCGGGGAAGATTTGGGATTGGACCCCGAAAGTGCTGCCCTGACCTCCGGCAAAACAGGTATCGGCATTGATGATCTGTTTGAGACGATTGTTACAAAACTTCCGCCACCCAAAGGCGATCCGAATGCGCCTCTGAAAGCATTGATTTTCGATTCACATTATGATCCGTTTCGGGGAACTATCGTGCATTTCCGGGTATTTGACGGCAAAGTAAAAGCCGGCGATACGATCATGTTCATGTCTAACAATGCCGCATACAAAGTGGAAGAAGTGGGCATTTTTCAGATCGTGCGCGTGCCTCAGAAAGAACTGAGCGCGGGACAGGTCGGCTATCTGATCGCGGGAATCAAAACCGTCAGCGACACGCGCTGCGGCGATACGATCACCTTGAAAGAGCGTCCGTGCAGTGAACCGATGTCCGGGTTCAAAGAGGCAAAGCCGGTAGTTTTCTCTTCGATTTATCCGGTGGCATCGGATGATTATGAAGCTTTGGCAGTGGCACTTGAAAAACTCAAGCTCAATGACGCGTCCCTGATTTATGAAAAAGACAGTTCCGCCGCGCTGGGATTCGGATTTCGCTGCGGATTTCTGGGACTTCTGCATCTGGAAGTGGTTCAGGAAAGACTCGAGCGCGAGTATGATCTGTCGCTGATTCTGACTGCTCCGTCTGTGCGCTATGAGGTCGTATTGAACGATGATACGACAGTGATTATTGACAATCCAGCGCTGTATCCGGATCCGACAACCATCAAACTGACTCGGGAGCCGTTTATCAAAGCTTCGATTATCGTTCCGGATCGCTACATGGGCGCGGTGATGAAACTGTGCATGGATCGGCGGGGCATCAATGTAAATTATCAGTATCTGACCAGCGACCGATTGGAAATGATTTTCGAATTGCCTCTGGCTGAGGTGATTTATGATTTTTATGATAAACTCAAATCGGTTACCCAGGGATATGGCTCTTTTGATTATGATCTGCTGGATTACCGGGAAACCGATCTGGTCAAGCTGGATATTCTGGTTAACGGAGATCGGGTGGATGCTCTGTCTCAGTTGGTTCACAAAGACAGATCGGTGGAGCGCGGACGAACTGCCTGTGAGAAGCTCAAAGAAGAAATTCCCAAGCAAATGTTCAAAATTGCGATTCAGGGCGCTATCGGCGCGAAAATCATTTCTCGATCCACGATTTCGCCGTTCAGAAAAGATGTTACTGCCAAATGCTATGGCGGCGACATTACTCGAAAGCGTAAGCTATTGGAAAAGCAGAAAAAAGGTAAAAAACGCATGAAAATGGTCGGCGAAGTGATGATTCCGCAATCCGCATTTTTGGCAGTACTGAAGACAGATACGGATTAAAGGATGCTTGAAAAAAACAATTCATAAATCAATTCACGGGCTATTCAGCTGATATCGGATAGCCCGTGTTGTATATCGATTTTATTCAAAATGTTACAGATTAAGCCTTTGCAGCATTTTATGATAGGAGATACAGATGTTTGAACGGATTTCGGTATATGCACGGATGATCAAATTCAGTCATACGATATTTGCCCTGCCGTTTGCGATATCCGCCGTGATTTTGGCGCAGCGCCGGTATCCGATGACAGAATGGGATATTTTCTGGATACTGCTCGCGGTGGTCGGAGCACGCTCGGCAGCTATGGGCTTCAACCGGGGTGCGGTAATGGAATTTGACGTCAAAGATCACCGCACCGCAAGTCGTGAATTTACGGCGGGAAAACTTTCAGTTCACGCTGCGGTGTTATTCGTGATTCTGTTTTCCGCGTTGTATCTACTTGACTCAGCTCT
>CAZMDM010000049.1:0-4626 GCA_964564775.1 uncultured Desulfonema sp.
GTGCTATGAATGATATGCAAAATCTCAAAAAATTCGTGAGCAGGGAACTGAAACTCAGCCCGGAGCAGATTCAGATATTCACGCCATCGCCTTCTACATGGTCAACGCTGATGTATCATACCGAAATGAATCCCTTCACCGGGGAAAAGCTGTTTGTGGAAAAGAATATCGGACAGAAAGAAAAGCAGAAATCTGTGATTGTGATGTCAGGCGATAAAAAAGCTCACCCCCGTTAGGAAGCGAGCTTATCTGATATCACAAGTTTACTTCAGGATTTCCAAAGCTTTGTTCACCACATTCTCCACCGTGAATCCGAATTTCTCCAGCACGATATTGCCCGGTGCAGATGCTCCGAAGCTGTTCATGCCGACTACCGCGCCTTTGGTTCCCACATATCGCTCCCATCCCATCGGGATGCCTGCTTCAATGGCAAGACGCCTACAGACATCGGGCAGCAGCACGGAATCTTTATATGCCTGATCGCATTTTTCGAACAATTCCCAACTCGGCATACTGACCACTCTGACCGCAATACCTCTTTCCGCAAGCCGATCTCCGGCAGACAATGCCAGATGAACTTCCGACCCGGTTGCGATCAGAATGATTTCGGGTTTGCCGTTATAATCAAAAAGAGTGTACGCGCCTTTCTTCAGATTTTCCGCGGACGGATAGCGTTTTCTGTCTAATACCGGAAGATTCTGGCGGCTGAGAATCAGGGATACCGGAGTTGGTGAAGACATGGCGACTTTCCATGCTTCGACAGTTTCGGTGGCATCTGCCGGACGGATGACGGTCATTCCCGGAATGCAACGCAACGATGCCACATGCTCTACCGGCTGATGGGTCGGTCCGTCTTCTCCGACAGCAATGCTGTCATGGGTCAGCACATAAATCACCGGAATCTTCATCAATGATGCGATTCGCATGGATGGTCTCATGTAATCCGCAAATACCAGAAAGGTTCCGCCATAAGGTCTGACGCCTTTATGCAGCGACATGCCGGACATGATGGCTGCCATCGCATGTTCCCGAACCCCGAAGCGGATATTTCTGCCAGAATAATCGGTTTTCTGAAATTCTTTTGCGCCGTTGATAAAGGTATTATTGGACGGTGCAAGGTCCGCAGAACCGCCCATCAGAGCCAGCACTTTGGCAGCAATCGCATTTAAGACTTTTCCCGAAGCAGCTCTGGTGGCAATACTTTTTACGCCTTCGAAATCCGGCAATCCCTGATCCCAGCCGGTCGGCAGAACATTGTTCAGAGAATCGCTCAGTTCTTTTGCCAAATCAGGATATTCTTTCTGATACGCAGCAAATTTCTGGTGCCATGATTTTTCTGCATCCTGACCTTTACTCACGCAGGATTGACATCTTATCATCGAATCATCCGGCACCAGAAAGCATTCATCTTCGGGACACCCGAGATTCTTTTTGGTCAGGCGAATTTCCTCTTCACCCAGCGGCGCACCGTGAGCTTCATGAGAATCCTGTTTATTCGGGCTTCCGTAAGCAATATGGGTACGCAGCAGAATGATCGAAGGCTTATCGGTCTCAGCTTTGGCAGCTTTCAGAGCAGCGTCAATCGCATCCAGATCATTGCCGTCTTCAACTTTCTGAACATGCCAGTTGTAGGCTTTGAAACGAAGCGCGACATCTTCGGTAAAGGTGATATCGGTACTGCCCTCGATGGAAATTTTATTGTCATCATAAATGCAGATCAGCCTGCCCAAGCCCAAGTGTCCGGCGAGCGATGCGGCTTCCGATGCAATGCCTTCCATCATATCGCCGTCTCCGCAGATCATGTATGTATAATGATCAATAATGTCATGGTTCGGACGATTGAAGCGGGCTGCCAGATGGCGTTCCGCCATTGCCATACCGACTGCATTGGCAACGCCCTGACCCAAAGGACCTGTGGTGGTTTCTACGCCCGGCGTGTGTCCGTATTCGGGATGTCCCGGAGTCTTGCTGCCCCACTGTCGGAAATTCCGAAGATCATCCAGAGTGATGTCATAGCCGGTCAGATACAGCATACTGTACAGCAGCATTGAGGCATGTCCGCCGGATAAGACAAAGCGGTCCCGATCCGCCCAATTCGGATTTTTAGGGTTATGTTTCAAAAAGCGCGTCCAAAGGATGTATGCGGCAGGCGCAAGTCCCATCGGCGCGCCGGGATGCCCGGAATTTGCCTTCTGAATTGCATCCATGGCAAGGGTTCTGATGGTATTGACGCATATCCGATCTGTTTTTGCCTGATCTTGCGGCAGACATTCGGTCATTTCTTAAGTTCTCCTTTTTCAATCGATAACGTGGTTTTCAATATATTTTCCAAAGCGGATTATTCCGATCAGATGGTGTTGTCTATCATAGTTCAGAAGGCAAATTCAAGAATAAAGGCATTGAACATAAAACTCATGGCAATTTTGAAAAAGTCTGAATGCGGCATAAACTCGGATCATTTCATAAATTGATTTCAGAGCGAAATCATGCTAAGAGGATAAAAAATCAGTTTATGGCTATGGTCTGATTTTTGCATATATAATTATGAACTTCTCGCATTCGGAATAAACCTGTCTGTTTGCGGGCGATGCAATAACCTTATCAAAAGGAGTGTTCGAAAGATGTTGAAATTCAAGAGTATTGCGGCAGTCCTCATGCTTTTCATCGTATCACCGCTTTTCGCTTCTGCAACAGGTATTCCTCTTATAGTCAGTAATCCTACAGATCATTCCAGAAGCAGAGATATCGTAACCAGCGGTGTGCCGCTGCCCAAAGAGGCAAATATTATCAATCCCGATGACTTGTCTGTTAGCGATTCAAGCGGAAACATTATTCCCGCTCAGATCAGCGTACTTTCGAGATGGGACGGACTGGTGAGCGATACGGGCAAACCGATCCGATGGGTGCTGCTGGATTTTCAGACAAGTCTCGGTGCCAATGCGTCTGAAACGTATTTTCTGAAATATCAGGCAAACAAAGCCATTTCAAGCAAACTTTCCATATCCGAAAGCACGGACAAATTTATTGTCAGTACCGGCAAAGCGAAGTTCGAAATCTCAAAAAAATATTTCAATCTCTTCGATAAAGTATGGATAGACTCGGATCAGAACGGCGTTATTGACAATCTGATCGTATCCCAGACCGGCAGCGGCGGCGTGATGCTGAAAGACAAAAGCGGAAACACCTATACCGCCTTATTCGAAGCACCGGAGCAGATTATCATCGAAGAGCAGGGACCCATGAGATCCGTAATCAACATACGCGGGGTTCTGAAATCGGCAGACGGAACTTATTTCGCGCCTTCGATAACGGATCCCGCGCAATCTCCGAGCAAGAGATTTTCCCAGCCCTATCCGCATTCTTTTTTTTATTACAATGCCAGAATCCATTTTTACAACGATCAGGATTTTATCAAAGTATTTTTTACCATAGAGCATAACGGTGTCAACGCGACCATGACACCGGAAGCTTATTTTGCGAAACCTCAGACAGTGATCTTCGACAGCATTGACCTGATTTTGAAAACAACACTAGGATCAGCGATAAATCTCGCGTCTTCGGATGCGTCTGTGTCGCTGAATGCTTCCGATACGTTTGTATTGTATCAAGATTGGAAAGAGAATCTGAGCGATTCATTCAAAGATACTCTCGAACCCAAGTTTGCCGACGGTCCCTACTATGTTACCAAGAAAAACGGAACTCAGATCAGCAGAGGACAGACGAATCCGGGCTGGCTCGATATCAACGGAAACAAATCCGGTATAAGGCTTGCGATCAGGCATTTCTGGCAGAATTTTCCAAAAAAAATGTCAGTTACGCCGGGAGAACTCAGAATCGGGCTTTGGCCCGAAGAAGGCTATTACCCATATTGTCAGAGCAAAGATGCAACATCTGCTGCCTACACAATGTATTGCCAAGATGCGGGAAGAGATGCTCAGGCATATTTCTTCCAAGCCGGATCACATAAAACGTATGAAATATTTTTAAGATTTTACATAGGAGATCAGAATAGTGCCAAGGCATCTGACGATCAGCAATCTGTCGAATATCCTCTGATGGCGCTTGCTTCCGGAGACTGGTATGTGTCAAGCAAAGCATTAGGTCTCATAGCGCCTTACGGGCTTCGCTCTTCGGATCCGGAACTCGATGAAGCCATGCAGAGATTCGAAAAGCACCATATTGCCATGATATCCGAGAGTGATTCTGCAAACGGATATACCATTCACAATATCAGAAATACGAAGCTGCATTGGGAATGGAGTCGTCAGAACCGATTCTGGGGATGGATGAACTTTGGTGATATGATCTGGTCCAATGAAAACCCGAGCAATATGCACTATGATCCCACATATTCGATGCTGCTGCATTATATCAGAACCGGAAAACGGCTGTTTTTCGACACTGCTGTCGAAATGGCAAAACATCGCTATGATATTGACCAGTATCACGGAGACAGAAGCGATACTCAGGGAAATCACAAATGGTCCAACTTCATGCAATATTATGAGACAAGCGGACATGCGGATCCCAATGTAGGCGGTGTTTATCCGTCGCGGGTTTCTCTGCTCAGTCATACATGGAACGGAGGGATGGTTCTTTACTATCTGCTGACCGGAGACAGAAAAG
>CAZMDM010000050.1:0-2270 GCA_964564775.1 uncultured Desulfonema sp.
ATTTCCAGATCATCGGGCGGAAACTGCTCCAGCCGATGTTTCAATTCCCGCTCGAGATCGGGTTTCTGGGGCGGTGAAATATAAAGTTCTGGAATCCAGAAGCTCATCCAATACAACCGGATGTCTGGATAAAAACGACAATATCCACGAACTTCTTGAGGCAAGTTTCACCAAATGCGTCAGGGTCTGAGGTTTTTCCAATAGCAGAGAAATATAGCATACGCGCTTTTCGATACTTCGGATCAGATCCATGACCCGGTTGAAAATCAGATCGGGCTGATCCGAAAATGCTGCAGCTTTCATCACCAAAGGAATTAGGCGATCCAGCCGCTCTCTGCCTTTGGACTCGGGCATTTTCAGGCTGAGTCCGCTGCGAAATTCATCTAAGGTCTGCAAAATTTCGGCAGGCTGCTGAAATCCGATTTCCGCAAGTATTCGGATATGATGATCTTTGTCCTTGCTGTTCTGCCAGACTTCCCGCAGTCCGTCATCAGTCGGATTGTGATCATCCGCATCTCTGACTTCCAGAAGCGTGTGAAACTGGGAATGAACATATTCTCTGTGAATATTCAAAGCCTCATAAAACGCATCATAACTCGGAAATCCCATCGAAACCGCGAGACAGATTTTGCCATGATCATCCGAAGGCAGTTGATGGGTCTGTATATCGGCATATTCCTGAAGCCGGTGTTCGGTGTTTCTCAGAAAAATGTATGCTTGCTGAAGCTGACGACAGACTTCGGCTTCGATAATGTTTTCTTCGACAAGAATATCCAGAACGTTCTGTATCCGCCGCTCCTGAAGCGAGCGCACAATGCCGCCCCGGATCAGTTGAAATATCGGCCCGAAAAATTCGAGTTCCCGAAGCCCGCCGGAACCGAGCTTGATATTGTCCCGCATTCCGTGCTTCAGTACTGCGAGAGCGATTTTGCCTTTCATTTCCCGCAGAGACTCGAATAAACCGAAGTCCAGATAGCGGCGGTAAATAAACGGGTTGAGACGATACAGCAGTTTTTCTCCGGCAGCTTTATCACCAGCCATTACTCTGGCTTTGATCCACGCATAGCGTTCCCATTCTCTGCCCTGCATCTGATAATAGGCTTCCATCGCGTCGAAATTCATCACCAGCGGACCGCCTTCGCCATAAGGACGCAAGCCCATATCCACCCGAAATACAAAGCCTTCGGAGAGGTTCGCGCTCAGCACATTCAGCAGTTTCCGGCAGAGTCTGACAAAAAATTCGTCATTGGTGATATTTTTGTCTGTGCCGATAGTTTCTCCGAGTTCGGGATATGCAAAGATCAGATCAATATCCGAAGAAAAATTCAGCTCATACGCGCCCAGTTTTCCCATACCCAGAACTACCAATTGCTGAGGCTCACCCTTTGCATTGACCGGCGTTCCGAACTGAACTGTCTGCTGCTGATAAAGATATGACAATACCGCCTCAACACAGGCATCGGCAAACAAAGACAAATCTTTTGTGGTTTCGGACAAATCGGACATGCCTGCCAAATCGCGCCATGCAATCCGTATCATTTCCCGGCGCCGGAATTGCCGAAATAAAACGCTCAGATCGGATTCATCAGAAATATTTTCCAGTAATTTTCTAAGTTTATCCGAATATTCATCCGGTGAATATACTTTTTCCAAATCGCCGCTTTCGAGCAGCCCTCCGAGCATATTCGGATATCGGATACAGTTTTTGAAAATAAAATCACTTAATACAAATACCTGCTTTGCAAGAGAAACAAATTCGGGCGATAGGACAAAATCACGCGGTTCGGAAGAAGAGGAATCGCAAAATTCCTGCCATTTCCGATTCGCTTCATTTTGAAGAATTTTGGGAAGTCGGATAGTCATCAACTTTACACTTTTTCAGTTTCGGATAACAGACATCTTTCATCTCGAATTCGAGTTTCGGTGTCAGCAAATTCATAACAGATTAACTATAACATTCTGTATTTTCAATGGCAAGATAAAAAATACCCGCAGAGCGTGAATCTCACGGGCTATGGCTCATTACTTATCATAGCCGAATAAGACAGAGCAATCATGTATCCGATCAAAAGTCCTGTAGGACGGCACATTCATTTCCGGGAATACAGGATTATTTAAGAAAAAGTTTGAATATACAGTTTGTTTATCCACGATAACACCGAAAAGCAACAAAAAACAAGCTCAAAAACCGTAAAGAAATCCCCGATGTCATGCTTTACCTTCTTACCCCTTGTTTTACGGTTTTTTATCCTGTTTTGGTAAGAAATCGG
>CAZMDM010000051.1:0-4362 GCA_964564775.1 uncultured Desulfonema sp.
TCAGGCTTTGGACGCATTCAAACTGCTGTGCGAGACCGAAGGCATTATTCCGGCATTGGAAAGCTCTCATGCTCTGGCACAGGCGGTGATCGAAGCCAAAAAACTCGGCAAAAACGATATCATCATCGTCTGCCTGTCGGGAAGAGGCGATAAAGATTTGGGCATTGTCGCTGCTGCGCTGAAGAAAGGAGAATCCGCATGAACCGCATCGAAACTACATTCAAACATCTGAAAGAGCGATCTGAGAAAGCATTGGTGGGATTTGTCAGCGCAGGTGATCCGAATATCGCGGAATCCGGCAGAATCATCAAAGCCATGTGCAAATCCGGCTTGGACATTCTGGAGCTTGGCATTCCCTTTTCCGATCCGACCGCAGACGGTCCTGTGATTCAGCGATCTTCCGGACGGGCTTTGGCAGGCGGCATGACGTTGAAAATCGCATTGGATATGACCCGCGATATTCGGCAGACTACCGATATTCCGATTATTCTGTTCAGTTATTACAATCCGATTCATGCTTACGGCAATCGGAAATTTTATACGGACGCGGTGAATGCGGGCGCGGACGGCGTGCTGATCGTTGATCTGCCTCCTGAAGAATCCGATGAAATGACAAATGCTTGGGCTGGAAAAGACTTATCCCTGATTCGTCTGATTGCGCCCACCACGCCCAAAGAGCGCATGAAACAGATTGCGGATTCCGCGTCGGGCTTTCTGTATCTGGTTTCCAAAACCGGAGTTACCGGCTCTGCGGGGCTGAATACTTCGGAAGTGGGAACTCATGTGGCAACGCTTCGCAGTGTCAGCAATCTTCCGATCTGCGTGGGATTTGGGATTTCGACTGCGGATGATGTGAAGGCAGTTGCCAAAACAGCAGACGGCGTGGTGATCGGCAGCGCGTATGAAAAGCTGATCGAGGAAAATCTGACGCATCACGATCTTCCGGGACTGCTTGCGGAAAGAACGATGGTGTATAAGGCGGCAACAAAAGTGTGATAATTTAGGGAGCAGTCTGACGACAGGCTGCATCCCTTGACAAAGCCCATCATCTGCCAGAATTGACGCATTCGCGAGCGATAAATCCCCCTACTGGCAGCCGAAGCCCTGAAATTGATTTCGGGGCAGAATCAGACTAGCTTCGCAATATTTAAATCCCGGAAATATATTGCCTTGATATGGAAAGGAATAACCCCGATTTTGAAAACATTGATTCTGACAGAAAAACCTTCGGTGGCAAGAGATTTCGCAAAAGCCCTGAATGTCCGCGCCAATAAAGACGGATATTTGGAAAGCGAGGAGTATATCATCACATGGGCAATCGGGCATCTGGTCGAATTGTTCGAACCCGAAGATTATCGCCCGGAACTGAAGCATTGGAAACTCGAATCCCTGCCGATCATTCCCGACCAATTTTTATACAAACCGATTGCCAATACTGAAAAGCAACTCAGAATCATCCAGAATTTATTGAAGCAAAATCAATTTAACCAGATCGTGATTGCCACTGACCCGGGGCGCGAAGGCGAGGTGATTGCCAGAACCATTCTGATATCGTCTGATTTTGACAAAAAAAAACTCATCAGCCGATTCTGGACCAGTCAGGCATTGACGCCGGAAGTCATCCAAGACGGGTTGAAATCGCTGAAACCTGCATCAGACTATGATCGTCTGTGGAAAGCCGGACAGTCGCGGCAGATTGCCGATTGGCTGGTTGGCATGAACGCGTCCAGAGCCGCAACCGTCCGCATGAAAGATTTGTTTTCCATCGGCAGGGTGCAGACTGCGGTATTGTCTCTGCTGGTTGTCCGCAGACGGGAGCGGGAAAATTTCAAGCCCGAACCGTATTGGATACTCAAAGCATTGTTTTCAAACGACAAAGGCAGTTGGTGGGGAACGTGGTTCAAAGAAGATTCGACTCGTTTTGACAAAGAAGACGATGCTCAGAAAGTTCTGCTGAAAATCACGGATCAGACCGGCGTTGTGGCATCTGTCAAAAAGCAGAAAAAGAAACAGCCTCCGCCGTCATTGTATTCTCTGACTGATCTGCAACGGGACGCGAATACCAAATTCGGATTTTCCGCAAGCAAGACTCTTGAAATCACTCAGAAACTATATGAAAACAAATTCGTATCCTATCCGCGTACTGATGCCAAAGTCTTGGGCAGCAAAAACGTGGATATGATTAAAAGCCTGATGAAGAAATTTTCCAAAGAATACTCGAATACTTTTGCGGGTGTGGAGGAAAAACTGATCGTTGGTTCCAACAAACGCGTATTCAATGATGCCAAGCTCACGGATCATCATGCCCTGATTCCCCTTGCTCCGATTGACCCAAAAGCGTCTGCTGATGAAAAGAAAATTTACGATCTGATCTTAAAACGATTTGCTGCCGCGTTTCACCCGGATTGCGAATATGAACAGACTGAAATCCTTACCGAAGTTCTGAAAGAAAATTTCCGCACCACCGGCAAACGCATTCTCAAGCCCGGGTGGCGTGTGGTGTATGGCATGGAAACGATGGAACAAAGTTCCGAAGATGAGGAAGATCAGGATAATCTGCCGCCGCTTGCCAAAGGAAATCCGGCAAAAGTTTCGGATACCAAGCTTGCCCAAAAAATGACCAGTCCTCCGCCGGAATATTCCGAGGCTCTGCTGCTCAAGGATATGACCAATCCGGCAAAATACGTCTCATCCGATGATCTGAAGAAAATTTACAAGGGTGAGGTGGGACTCGGCACGCAATCCACGCGGGCGCAGATTATCGAGACATTATTATCCCGGAAATATGCGGAACGAAAAGCCAAGCATCTGATTGCAACGGATAAAGGCTGTTTTCTGATTGAGTCGCTCAGGCAATTCGATATTTCCCAAAAACTGACTTCCCCTGAAGAAACCGCTCGCTGGGAGCAGCAGCTTCATTCCATTGCTCAGGGACAAGGTGTGGAAGAGGAATTTCTAAGCAGCATCAAGACTTTTGTGGCGCAGATGATCGAAGAATTCAAACATAGCAAAGTTCGGCAGCCTCAGCAGGATTTGGGAATTTGTCCGGCTTGCGGCGGCAAGATTATCGAAGGGAAACGCGGATTCGGATGTTCCAATTGGAAAGCGGAAAACGGCGGATGCAAGTTTGTGGTTTGGAAAACAATTTCGGGAAGAATGATTACGCCGAATATCCTTTCGAAGCTGCTTTCCCAAAAAGAAACCGATATTTATGATGGGTTTATTACGGAAGATCATCAGCGATTTTCGGGAACATTGAAGCTGATTGAGGAAAACGGAGAATGGCAGGTCAGGGTCGAACCTTCAAAAAAATCTTCCGCGCAGAAAGCGGATGTTCTGGGTCAATGTCCTGACTGCGGCGGAGATATTATTGAGAAAGATAAAGGCTACGGCTGTGCGAATTGGAAAAACCAAGATGGCGGATGCCGATTTATCATCTGGAAAGTGATTGCCGGAAAAACAATTCCCGATCAGATCGTTGAACAGCTTTTGGAAAACGGTATCAGCGAAAACATCGAAGGCTTCAGATCCAAAAAAGGAACTTTGTTTTCCGCAAGGCTGAAATTGGAGAAAACCGAAGAAGGAAAGTTCAAAGTCGTGTTTGTTTTCGATAAAAACCCAAACGGGAGCAATATCAATGAATGAATCCGATGATATCCGTTGCTCAGGGAATCGCTGAAGGCGGCGATCTGATAAGGGTATTTGAAATAACGCGTGAAGAACAGTTTTGGCTGGGGACAAATCTCGTATCCTTAACGCCCGAAACCGTAATTTCGGAAAACAGGCTGAATCGGATCAATGCGTTTTTCAGAAATGAAGGGTTTGACGTTATCACAACAGATTACAGCGAAGTTGCGAAACTGGGAGGACTGTTTCGGTGCAGTACCTGCCCGATGGTGAGGTCATAATTGCCTTTTTAAAAATTATTGCAAATCTTTGCATAATCAACTAAGGTAAATTGATTGGCGATTATTGGGACAAGAAAAGTCAAGGAGGATTTATATGAAAATCAGAAGTTTGAAAAACACACTCTGGCTGATGCTGATATGCGTTTTTATAGCAAATGTATCTGCGGTCGCTGCGGATAAGGGAAATTTTTCCACTGCTCCGAAAAAAAACAACGAGAAGAAATGGCGCAGCGCCTATTATGAAGGGGGGGAATATGGCGAATATCAGATGACTATGATCTCAACTGTGAACGGTCTTATTTCATTGGGATGGATTGAAAAAACAGATATCCCGCCTCAGCAGGGCAAACAAACGAAAGAGATTTGGAATTGGCTTTCGGACAATATCAGAAGCGATTATATCGAATTTGTCAAAGATGCCCATTACAGCGCAAATTGGGATAAAGAACTCAGA
>CAZMDM010000052.1:0-2028 GCA_964564775.1 uncultured Desulfonema sp.
AGATTGGTTTGATTGGCAATTGATTCGACAAACAGGATTTTTTCATTGCTCTGTTTCATTGCCAAAACCGTATCTCTGACCGCCTGACCGCTGGCTTTGGCATCATCTGCGGATTTCCGGGCAATTTTTTCGGTCTGAGAGGAATTATCCGCGTTCTGTTTGATAATCGAGACCATCTGCTCCATAGACGCGGAAGCTTGTTCAGCTGCAGCCGCCTGCTCGGATGCTCCCTGAGATACTTTGGACGCGGCAAAACTCAGCTGCTGATTTCCCGAAGCCACATATTCCGCAGACTGCTTGACTTCTGCTACCACTTTTCGGAGCGTTTCCGCCATTTTCTTCATGGAACCCAGCAGGCGCCCGATCTCGTCTTTTCTGTCTGCACGGATAGCCGTACTCAGATCGCCTTCGGATAGTCTGTCGCTCACAGCAACCGCTTTGCTCAGAGGTTTTGTGATTGACAGCGTAATGAACACGGATAATCCGACAGCGATCAGCATCGCGATAATCAGCGAAAAAATCGTGGTCTTCAAGGCTACGGAAATAGAAGAAAGCGTTTCTTTGGAAATTTTGTCGGTTTCCTCATAACTGTGTGCGCTGATGGCAACAGCGGCTTCCAAAACCTGTTCCGCAACAATCACCCGCTTTGTACCGAGTTCCTGCAATTCTGTAAAATTGGTAAGCAGTTCATGGATCGCTGATTGAAATGTTCGGGCAGCATCTCTGACAATCTCTATTTGTCTGATATTTTCTTCGAATTCCGCGAAAGATAAGAGATTTTCGAGGCGATTGGAAATCTTGTCAAAATTCTTCTGAGCATCTTTTATCAGTTGCGGATTTCGAATTGCCTGAGCTTTATTCACAGACAGACAGATGGATTTGCCGAGATCAATAACCTGAGTGATAAGCATGATTTTCTGCTGACATTTATAAAGATTTTCAGCGTCAACTTCAGCAAATATCTCGGCTTCCAAAAAATCCTCCTGATTTCGCAAAAACAGATAACATGCCTCGAAGTATTTTGTCTCTGCCTCATCGAAAATTTTCCGATTTTTTTGTATATACTCGATTTTCTGCCGGGTCTCGAGGCAGAGTTTTTCATATTCGGACAACTGAGGTTTGATGCTCTTCATTCCTTCTCTGAGTTGGATAAGATAGCGGGATTTTGCTGCCAGTTCTTCGGCTTCCCGGACATGCTCTTTCAGCAGATTGAAATTCTTCATGCCTTCGTCGAAAAATTCCTGCTGTTCGCTGAATCCGTAACCTCTTATGTTAAACATGGTTTTCTGCAGAAGAAATTTGATCTGTTTCGCAGCATCTTCTCCCTTTTTATACTCCTGAGTCATAATCACGGAACGATCTCTGATCTGCTTCATATTCCAAATCGAAAACAAACCGATAAATAGTGTAATCGATGCTATCGAAGTAAATCCGAAACCGATTTTATTTCGTAATTTCCAATTTTTCATGATGATATTCCTTTTCCGATCTGGTTTGCAGCTGTAAATTGCCGTGCGATTACGGGATGTCCCTATGAAAAATCTGATAAACAGTATATTCGGTTTTTAATTGTTTTTCAAGAAATAAGCGTTTGTGTTATCTGCTTTTCAGAAAGCAGCTTATGACAGAAGGATAGGTAATATTATGGAACTGACTGAATTTATCAATTTCCGTATGGAAGTCCATGATATTAAAACAGAAAAAGTTGAGCGAAACGGAAACAGCGACTTTGTTATCACGGTAGCAGTCAGGCAGTGCGGTCTGTCATAAATGTGGACGGAATATCACAAAACTTTACGGATATGATAGAGAAACGGGACTCTGGCATCTGCCGATACTGGGTCATAAAACATATACATGAGTAAAATTAAATTGGCGGATCATCTGACAATACTTCGGACAGTTTTTGAACACAACGTTCATGTCCTTCGGGCTGCTATCCGATTTTTTTCAACTTCGGCTCAAAAGCAGAGTTGATAAAAAATGAAACTCTCAGGTTTTGCAAAACTTTCGCAATCTACAAAATTT
>CAZMDM010000053.1:0-4637 GCA_964564775.1 uncultured Desulfonema sp.
TCAATGGTTCGGACACTTTTTTATAACCTACTGTTTATACATAAATTTCAATTCTTGCAGTTTAAGATAACGGGATCATGTATTTTCAATAGGTTATTTTGCATTGCAGTCTTATTTTTAAAAAACTGTCCGAAGTATTGACAGATGAAATTGAACAGGAAACCACCGAACACGATACCCGATGGGATGAGTTGCTGGCAACTGACGAATCTCAGAGAGTGCTTGAAAAAATGGCGGATGAGGCTTTGGCAGATATTCATGTCGGACGTGCAAGACCGATTGCTTTCACGGATGATGGTCGGATATGTCCCGGATAAAATCATACGCATTTCTCCGATTCCAGAATCCCACGGATATTCAAAACCAAAAATTTTCATCCCATCTTGACTTACGTCAATGCCATCCTTTTATTTATCCGATAAAGTATCCCGAAAATTCGGAGGTGTGTTATGAAATGTCCCGGACAGGATATGCAATATTGGAAACCCGGCTCTGTGTTTGATGTCAGTTGTCCCAAATGCGGGCATAATGTGGAATTTTTCAAAGACGATCAGACCCGTAAATGCGGCAACTGCGGACATCGCTTTGTCAATCCCAATATGGATTTCGGCTGCGCGGCATACTGCCCATATGCGGATCAATGTATCGGCAATATGCCTTCGGAAATCATCGCTCAACGAGACGATATGCTCAAAGACCGTGTGGCAATCGAAATGAAACGATATTTCCGGCAGGATTTCAAGCGCATCGGTCATGCCACCAAAGTCGCCAGATATGCCGAGCGCATCGGAAAAGCAGAAGGCGGGTTTATGGCGGTGATTCTGCCTGCCGCGTATCTGCATGACATCGGCATTCATGAGGCAGAGCGCAAATTCAACAGTACGGCAGCCCGCTATCAGGAACAGGAAGGTCCGCCCATTGCCAAAGCAATCTTGGAAAAATTGGGCGCAAAACCGGAGCTGATCCAAGAAGTCTGCGATATTGTCGGACATCATCATCATCCCAGAGAACAAGAAACCATCAACTTTAAAGCGGTCTATGACGCGGATCTGATTGTCAATCTGGAGGAAAATCACAAAGAAAGCCCGATTTCTCCCGAAAGATTGAAAAGCATTATCGAGAAATCCTTTCTCACCGAAAGCGGCCGCAAAGAAGCCGAAACCGTATTTCTGAAAGCATAAAAGGAGAAACGCCATGAAAGTGATGAGAAAAATCATTGAAATAGATGAAGAAAAATGCACGGGCTGCGGTAACTGTGTACCGGCATGTGCCGAAGGCGCGATTGAGATTATTGGCGGAAAAGCCAAGCTGGTCAAGGAAATTTACTGTGATGGTTTAGGCGCGTGTCTGGGAGAATGTCCCGAAGATGCGTTGAAGATCATAGAGCGGGAAGCCGATGATTTTGACGAACATGCGGTTCAACAGCATCTGGCGCAGAGAGATAAGGAAAAAATGCCCTGCGGATGTCCGTCCAGCCACATTCAGACCTTTATTGCAGAGCCTTCTCCGTGTCAGTGCGCGAATCAGCCCGCAGCGTTGAGCGGCGATAGTGCATCCGCGTTGACGCATTGGCCCATCAAGATTCGGCTGGTTCCGGCAAAAGCACCGTTTCTGAAAGGGGCGGATCTGCTGGTCTTGGCAGATTGTTCCGCGCTGGCATACACCATGCTTCATCAGGAATTACTGCCCGGCAAAGTCGTGCTGATGGGCTGCCCGAAATTCGATGATGTACAGGGCTATATTGACAAATTTGCGGAAATTTTTACGATTGCAGACATCAAGAGTATTACGACCGTGTATATGGAAGTGCCGTGCTGCGCGGGACTGCCCTTCATCGTCAAAAAAGCCGTGGAAAAATCCGGTGTCAATATTCCGATGCAGGAGAAGGTAATCAATGCAAAAGGCAGGATTATCAAGGGATGACCAAGATCAAAACTCTGAAATAAATTTCAGAGATGAAAGCTCAAGCCTGCTTAAGCAGGCTTCGGCTTATAGCTCGGACTCGTAAATAAAATGGCGATGCTGAAATACGCTTATCCCTGCCTTTAATTCTTGACAGAGAGGGATACTTCCGATTATTATCCGGGATTATTCAATCCTCAGTAAGGATAAAGATTATGGGCATCAACTATCAGGAAGAAATCAGAAAAACCGAAAAAAACTTGCGCGACACCCTCAGCCGGATGAAGGAAATTCATTCGGAATTTATGGCTGAGGCAACAGAGTTTATACGCCGATGGTATATGCAGATTACCGAGCAGAGGGTCAAAACCGAAACCGAGCTTACCAAAAAACTGGGGGTTCAGAAACTTTCCCAATTAAAAGCCGATCTGATCGCTCTTCAGAAAAAAACACCAGATATTATGAAAGAGTTTCTTGAACATGATACGATATGGTGGCACCGCACTCAGGCAGGCAAGGCTATTCCTCACTTTACCGAAATCATGGAAAAATCCCTTCGCCTGATCGCGGGCAGGCTGGCTCCGATACTTGAAAAATACGGCTATATTACGACCAATCCTCAGGATCCCTCATATTGGCGCGAATGGGATGAGTTCGGCATCATGCACCCGCCGAATGCCAGACATTATTATCCGCATCATCTGGACTGGAGCGAAAAAATGCAGGACTTGATCAGGGAATATGATGAACTAATGAGAGACGGGGTGGATTTTGCCGTCGAACTTAAACGCCTAAAGGAAACTCAGTCGCGGTTCGAAGCCGAAGACCTGTGGAATAAAGCATAATCAGGGAATCGGCTATTCATTATGAATCATCAGCATTCGCCAATAGTGCAATTTCATCCGCGCTCAATGCCCGATTATACATCACCACCTCATCAATTCTGCCATCAAAATAGTAGTTGCCCGGCAACTGAGACCCGATCATCAGATCACCGCCTCTGTCAATGGCATTTGCTGTTTTTATCGAAGAATTGTTGATATTTCCGTCCACATAGAATTTTGATCCTGAAGAATTCCATGTTACGGCAATATGGTGCCAGCTGTTGATATAACCTGCGGACGGCGTTTTGAAATCAGCCGATGATGCAATAAGCTCCGGTGTTGCCCCATTCAGAAGAAGTCTAATTTTGGTGTCATTCCAAAACTGAAGACTATACTCTTCATCGGAAAAACTCGCCTGAGTTCCCTTATGGATAATTCCGGCATAATTTTTAAATGTATCCGTATAAATCCATGCTGCAAGCGTTCCTTCATTGCCTAACGTCAAACTGTTATGATCCGGTATGCGAATATAATCTCCGCTGCCGTCAAACCGATATGCCCTGTTCGGACATCCGAAACGGTCGTGCGTAAGTACTGCTCCGTTTACTGTTCCGTTGTTATTATGACCGCTGCTGTCATTTGCATTGCCATTGAAAGAATAATATGCCACTGCTTTTGCATCGCATCTGAGTCCGCAATTTAATATTACCTCGGCAGCCGGAATCAATGCTCTGTCATAAATTCTTATATCATCAACAAGCCCGGAAAATGGAAAAGATGTTGTCGGCGGCGTAAGCGATGTATGCTCGGCACAGATAAATAAATCGGTAATCGCGATTGGAAGTAAGGGATCAGCAGGGAAAGAAGCTGCGGATTCATAGCTACTGCACTTACTGACATGCAGCGTTATCTTATCGCCCGATGCTTTGCCGGTATAAACCAGCATCACTTTCTGCCAATAGCCGATATCTGCCCCTATTGACGTAAACTCGGTTTTATTTCCGTAAGCCCAGAACCATTTGCCTGCCGAAGTGATTCCCACAGAAAAGCGGTATATGCCGTCAGATACGCCCAATACGACTTGCTGGGTAATATTATCAGGCTTTACCCAAAACGAAATTGAAAAGGCTTTTCCGTTTCCGATTTCGGCAATAGGTTTGAAAGGCGTTTCCATCCATCCGGAACCATTACATTGCAAGGCATTTCCGAACCCGAACCTTCCGACAACAGGAGAAGGCAACCCGCTTAATGTTCCGTCATTCAAGCCGCAGCTATCTTTACCGGGTTTCGAGATATTGTCGAAATTCCAGCATGGAAGTCCGCTTTTCGGCAAGCCATTGATATTTCTGATTGTTTCAAATATGCTGTTCTGATAAATCATGCCTGTTGATTCAATACCTTTGGTATTGATCGCCAATTGAAATTCATCACCGCCGGACAAGCGATAGGTCTGAGGATAAGATTTGCCTTGCGAAAATGAAAAATCTGCAAATCGCTTGCCGGATTCAGCCAGATAAAATGCCTTGCTGCTGGTGTTGATTTCCGGCTTGCTGAATGAAGCAGTGCTTCTCATGGATACGACAGCAGCGCCGAGCAGCAATACCATGAGCATCACTCCGATTAAAATGATCAATGCGCTTCCGGTTTGTCTGTCAGAAATATTCATGGAACCACAACCCATTATGCTGTTTTTTTTCGAGTAGGCATGACCAGCATATAATATCCGTAGTCCAGAAAAATATCTGTAGCCTTATCATTGCCGAATTCTCTCATGGCTATCTTTCTGTCTTCATCTTCCGGCGAAGTAATGTTAATCCAAAGCGTTTCAGGATCATAAGAACTTTCTGTAACGCTGATCAGTTCGACTTCGGGAAACTTTCCTTTGATGGCATTCATCAATTCCTGAATAAG
>CAZMDM010000054.1:0-5186 GCA_964564775.1 uncultured Desulfonema sp.
ATGTACGATTCAGTTCCCGAACTTTTTCATCCTTACCCGGCAGCCGGATCATGGAAGTAGGACGTGTTTCGATGCGTTCCTGAAGCACTGTAGTCAGATAGTCGTATCGCTGAACCGGCGCTGAATTTTTTTCCAGCAGACGGCGCATTCTTGCGGACTGGCGAATCAGATTCAGAAGCATCTCCGTCTCATCGCAGATATTCATAGCCGATCCGATCTGCTGCGATCTGAGTTGTCTGAAATAAGTGAATCGATTCGGATCATGATTCCCATTGACCGAAAATCGGAGATTGGAAACATAATCGAGAAAAACAGCAATATGAGACAACAGCAGAGATATTTCTTTTTCAATGGCATCATAGCGGATCAGATACGGTTTTCTGATACGGTCCTGCGGAGATCGATGACAGATGAGGCACTCATCCATCCTGATCGAAACATTGATATAGTTTTCGATTTCATCGGAAAATCTTTTTGCGTCTATCCTATCAACAGTTTTGGAAATTTTTTCTACGTGCATTGCCTGACAATACCAGAATCCGCGGAGAAGCTCAATGAAATAATTATACTCATACTCCTTGAAGAATGCAACGGATTGAAATATAGTAGCCGGAAATTCGAACATAAGGAATCACATCATGGCAACAGACTTTCTGAACAAAATTGTCGAACATAAACGGCAGGAGATCGAGACTGCCAAATCCCGTATCTCCGAACATGAACTGGCAAAACAGGCATCAGAGGCAGATCGTATTCCTCGTCCTTTTTTCAAAACATTGGCAAGCCCCGGAAATTCAGGGGTAAATATTATTGCCGAAATCAAGCGCGCATCTCCGTCCAAAGGTCCGATCCGTCCTGATCTGGATGCCGCATACTATGCCGCATCATATCAAAGTGGTGGTGCAGCCTGCATATCGGTATTGACAGAGAGCGCGTATTTCAAAGGCAGTTTCGAGGATTTCAGACTTGTGCGGAATGCGTCAAGTCTTCCCATGCTGAGAAAAGATTTTCTGATTTCTTCGTATCAGATTTACGAATCTGCGGTATTGGGCGCGGATGCGGTGCTGCTGATTGTCAAGATTCTATCGGAACAGCAGTTGAAGGACTATCTGAGTCTTTGTGCGGAATTGAAACTGGATGTGCTGACCGAAGTGCATTCCGAAGAAGAAATTGAAATTGCAACAAAAGCCGGAGCGAAACTGATCGGTATCAACAACCGCAATCTGCGTACATTCGAAACCAGTCTCGATACCTGTGTCCGAATGGCAAAATTGCTGGTGCCGCATCAGATTGCCGTAGCCGAAAGCGGCATCCGAACCCGTGAAGATATTGTGAAGCTGAAACAGGCAGGAATTTTCAATTTTTTGATCGGCGAAAGCATTGTCAGAGCCGAAAATCCGAAAACCTTTCTTCAGTCGATGATGACATGAAACAGATATTTTCTCATCACACTGCTGCGTGGCTTATTCCGCTTGTGTTTATCGTGATGATATTCAGCAACGCCGATGTTCCGATACTGGGATTTTGGGAATTGAAAACCCGCGATCTGCGCTTTGTCATAAGAGGCGAAGAAAAACCCGGCGATGATGTCGTCATATTGGCAATCGATGAGAACAGCCTTGATCGTATCGGTCGCTGGCCCTGGTCCCGTGCGATAATGGCAAAAGCCATTACATTGCTGAAACAGGGCGGTGCGACTGCGGTTGCTCTCGATCTGATTTTCAGTGAACCGGAAGCCACAGTAAATATCAAGCTTATTCAAAATCTTATTTCCGAATATACCCGACTGGGACTTTTGGGAGACACGCGGGAAAGTCAGGCATTTTTCAGTAAAATGGTTGACATGTCGGAACAGGAAGACAATGACGCGACGCTGGTTCAGTCTCTTCGTTTTGCTAAAAACGTAGTTCTCCCGATGGCGTATGCCGATGGACAAGCGCCAGATATATTCCCCCTGACACAGTTTATCGAAGCTTCTCCACGACTTGGGTTTGTCAATATCCGCCCCGATGCTGACGGCGCGATTCGCCGAAGCAGCGCGGTTATCCGAACCCGCGATGAGCGTTTTCTGTCTCTCCCGATCCGGGCAATACAGAAACATCTGAATCTGAAATCCAAAGAAGTCATTTTTCTGCCGGAAAACAACGAAATCCGACTGGGAACGCTTCTGATTTCCACGGATTCCGAAGCAACGTTTTACATCAATCATTATGGAAAAAATAATACGATCCGCGCTTACTCATTTGCAGACCTGATTGACGGAACCCTATCACCGGATATATTTCACGGAAAAATCGTATTTATCGGCGGATCTGCGGTCGGACTCGGAGATCATTGGGCAACTCCTTTCGGCGCCAGTATTTCCGGGGTAGAAATTCAGGCAACCATCGCAGATAACATTCTGACCCAGAGATATATTCAAAGACCGCCTTCCATAAAATATTTCGATATCTTGATAATTCTTCTGTTCAGCATCGTTTTGGGCATAGCTCTGTTCCGATTGCCGATGATATGGCAGATTCCCTTTTCCGCTATGCTGATGTTTATGTTTATTCTGATCAATCAGATTGTTTTCACATATTATCGCCTGATATTGCTGTGGGTGTATCCGATACTGAATATCTGGCTGCTGACAACGTATATTTTTGTGCAGAGATATTTTACCGAAGGTCGTGAAAAACGGTATTTAAAACAGGCATTTCAGCAATATCTCAGCCCGTCGGTGGTCAACCGGATTATGGAATCACCGGACAATCTTTCTTTGGGCGGAGAAAAAAAAGAGTTGACTGTGCTGTTTTCGGATATCAGAGGATTCACAACCATTTCGGAATCTTTGGAACCGGAGCGACTGGTGCGGTTTATGAATCGCTATCTGACCGATATGACCAAAGTGATTATGGACTGCGACGGCACGCTTGACAAATACATCGGGGATGCGGTTATGGCAATCTACGGCGCGCCTGTCGAACAGAAAGATCATGCGATTCACGCGTGCAACTCCGCGATCAGGATGTTCGATATTCTGTACCGAAAGCGGGATATCTGGAAAATCGAAGGGCTTCCAACAATCTGGATAGGTGTCGGCATTAACACGGGTCCTATGGTGGTCGGCAATATCGGTTCGGAAAAGCGATTCAGTTATACGGTCATGGGCGATCATGTCAATCTGGCATCCCGGCTGGAGAATCTGACCAAAACTTACGGAGTCAAGGTTATCGTCAGCGAATATACCTGGGAAAAGGCAAAAGATCATTTCGAATTCAGAGAATTGGATATCGTCCGAGTCAGGGGAAGACAGGAACCCCTGAGAATATTCGAATTGCTCGGAAAAGATTATTTTACCCAAGGAGATTACGCATTTATTCCCATTTTCCATGACGGATTGGAAGCCTATCGGAAATGTGAATGGAAAAAAGCCACCCGCCTGTTTGAAGAATGCCTTGCACTCAAGCCGAATGATCAGCCCTCACAGTTGTATATCAGACGATGCAACGATATGATGTTATAAAATAAGAAATACCCCTTCTGAGAAACCTCTTGATTTATCAATCCATCATAATTTGAAGTATCAATCATCATATTTCGGAGTTTTTGATTCAACCAAAAGTCCATTATGATACCTGTATCTACAAAGCGTGAAGGTCAAGCTGCATTTTTTGTAGGTTAATATCGATTATACCTAATTTATATATCTGTTTTTAATCTATTTTAAGAGTATGCTACCAGTTGGCATACGATCTGCATAATTGCAGTTACAGATTTGTCAAATTTTTGAAACGAGAGAGGATATTATGAAAACGATCAGAAGTATTGTATTGGTATTGATGACTATCGCTTTATTGCCTGCCATAGCTTTTGCAGAGCCGATTAACAGCGAATTTGCCAAAGGTGTTGGAAAAGCGTTTGTCGAATCCGAGATACTGTCGGGCGATTATACTCAGGAAGACTATGATCGCCAAACCAGAGACAATCTGGTTCCGGATTTCTTTTCACCGGAATCGAAAGTTTCCAAAGTTACGCCGCTTTACAGCGATGATACTCAGAAAGAGATTGTTGCTTATGTTTTGGAGTTTGAGCCAGCAGGATATGTGGTGATGTCTGCCGATACCAACATCGACCCTGTTATTGCCTATTCTTATGCGGGCAAGTTCCCATTTGAGGAAGCAGATAATGCGCTTCTTCATCTGGTACATAAGGATATGACAACTCGAATCAAAGCGATGCCGCTTATGCCGCAGGATAAGCTGGCTGAAAGTGAAGCCAAATGGCATGAGCTTTCAAATGGTCCTGTAAAAAGGGACTTAAGGGATACGACAACATGGGGCCCGTGGCTAACTACAGCATGGAATCAGAATCCTTCTCCATATAATGATTATGTTCCTATGGATTTGGTTTCTAACAAGAGGTCTGTCGTGGGCTGTGTTGCTACGGCTATGGCACAACTGATTTATTATTATAGATATCCGAAATCAATAAGTTTCACAAGCAGTGATGAATATACTACAAGGACGAGAGGGATCAGAATTGATGCGGATGCTGTCAAAAACAGTTTTCTTTCATTTACCTCTCTCAATTCCAAACTCACCAACATCCAGTACACTGGAAGCAATACGGAGATAGCCGCACTTTCTTTTGCAGCGGGCATATCTGTTAAAATGAATTATACTGCGTCTGGTTCCGGGGCTTCCATGTATAACGCATCCCTTGCCTTCAAAAACAAATTCGGCTATACTTCTGTTACTTATTATCAGGCAATGGGATCCGGTTATTCCGGGCAATATACGAACCTCGCTACAATGCTGAATGCCTTAAAGCCCAACATGCAGCAGGCTAAACCCGCAGCTTTAGGGATATCATCGACAGACGGTGGTGGACATGTTGTCGTTGCCGATGGCTACAAATCCACGGGAGAATATCATCTGAATTTCGGATGGGGCGGATATGACAACGCATGGTATTATTTGCCGAATGACTTGCCATCAGATCTTAACATTATAGATGAGGCAATTGTAAATATCGCTGCTCCGGCAACTGCTAAAACGCTTAGTTCTGTTTCCATCTCCGGTTCTTCGAGCGTGAATGCGAACTCCTATGCGGATTATACTGCCACTGCAACTTTCTCTGATGGCTCGACCCAGAATGTAACTGCGAGTGCGGTTTGGAGCGAAAATTCCTCATACGCGTCT
>CAZMDM010000055.1:0-7483 GCA_964564775.1 uncultured Desulfonema sp.
ATACAACTCCTTTATTATGGTAAAAGTCAAGATCAAAAGGCTTGCAATATCGACTCTATATGATGCAAATTTAATGCCAAAAACCATTCAATTTTTTCAGCACGTCATTCAGAACCGACCCGTTTTCTGCCCGAACCGGGATTCACAGGATTCGGAGATTATATGGGATGTCCGTATTCCCGGTATGCCGTCCGGAATCCCGGGATCATTCCGGAGTCATGTATGCCGGTTCGTCGGAGTCATGGAAATCAAGGTTTCTGAGAATTAATGCGTAAGGTGAACTGAGAATCCTGCTTAGGGCAGAGAGGAGAAAGCGTTAAATTGTATTTAAAATAAAAACTGTGGCAGTTTCAACCGCCACAGTTTTATGTTCATTAACAAAGCGTACTATACAAACAACAAGTTAACGACGCGGGAACTCCACCGGGAGACAGGCTGCAGCATTAGTAGTGTCCCAATATACTCCAGCAGTTCCACATGCAGCAGCTCCTTCTGCTTCGGGATATGCAGTAGTAGCAGCATTCCAAAAATTCAATCCCAATTGGGGCATTGCATTCCAATATTGATAATCAGGAAGCCAGCTGAAAGTTGCACTATTAGGATCATCGTCAAACGTTGTTGCGCTGGCGAAAACTCTGCCTTTGTTATAAGCGCCTTCTACCAACGCTAATCCGCCGTTTTTAATCATCAAAGCAAAGGGAAGCACAGGAAGTCCCTCATACGCAAAATCTGGAGGATTGTTTTCTGCTCTTTTCACATTGAACAAAGTTCTATCAAAATGAAGAGTCCAGTTATAACGGGTCCATCCCTCATTAAAAAGTGTGGGATAGCCGGAGGTCGTTACAAGAGCTACTTCCTGACACATGGTTTTAGTAATATAACCACCGGAAACAATGTCCTGAGCCATATTTTCATTTTCACTCAGATCGTATGCCGGATCCACATAACTTTGACACCGGAAAGAACTCCTCGCTAATCCCGATACAGGAGTCGGATCAACCCAATAAGGACCTGTACCATTTACATAAGCACAGGGATTAGTAGTATTCGGCTGATTATAATTCGACAATTTTGTCGGAAAATTAAAAAGGTGAGCGGTTACTGCTCCTGCGGAGCTATTGACATAAGGCAATGCAACCTCTCCTTTGCTCATAGCAGCTTCCACTTCACCGATTGTGTTACGAGTTCCGTCCATAGCCAGTGTAGTAGCTTCTTTAACATTCAAATATGCCGTCAGATCGAAATCGGCAAACACGGAAGCCTTCATCGCTGAAGTCATGCCGGGCTGTCCGGAATTTTGAATCTCCATCATACCTGTGAGAACATTAATGGTATGATCCAAACCATTACTATTTTCCCCTGCAGTTCCTGTCAATCCCGCTACACAGTTAGCACATCCCAAAACTCCTCTTTCGGGATCATACAGTTGTCTCAGATACAATTTGCTTACCGGACGGGTTCTTCTCCATGATGAATTGTTCGGTGCAGGATAGTTGGCTGACACATCACCATACCATGCTTCAATAACTTCGGCATATCCTAAGCTGGCATTATCCACAGCGGGACAGTCAACAGAGAAGAAATTCTGCCGAAACGGCTTTGCCGCACTTGCAAACTCAGAGCTAGATATCAACACACTGTCATCTTCGCTGTATATATAAACATTCGTGCCATCATGACGCACATAGCCCGTCCATACATCTGTCGGAGTCAGATAAAGCAGAAAGTCCAAAAGTTCCTCACTGTACACCTGACTTCTGAAAATAATCTTTGCAACAACAGAGTATGTCGTACTCGTATTGGTAACTGTCAGTTTGGTTTCCCAACCACCCGGTGCCGCAAAATATGCAGGGAAAATCAGCACATCGCCTTTTCCATTGGGTGCTTCTTTTATATGATACGCATGATCCCATGCCAATGCGCTGCCAGACATTGCCAAAACAGCGATCAAAGATACTACCAAAAGCTTTTTCATTAGAAAATCTCCTCCTTTTTTACTCTTTCACACAATAAAATAATTTCATACAAAAACACCTTTTTTCAAGAAACAAACATCTATTTCGTTTGGTAAAAACCACCTCCTCTGCTTCTGCTATATATACAAAAACCACATCTCTCTAAATTTAAGTCTCCGGGAATTGAAAACGGTCCTGAACAACATGATACCACTGCCCTCCGACCAAAACCCACGGATCCATCATTATTATCGAATCATTATTTCCCGCTTTGATGCTGAACTGAATCAGAACAAAACGTTCTGATTGAAAATGGTTTTTGGAAATTTCTATTCCTTTCATATCCTCTCGCCATGATTTCACATAAGTTTCATATCTTGGAAAGGAAACCATTTCTTTGAAATGAGGAGCTTCCAATTTGAACGCCTCATCCGCATTTCGGGAAAAACGATGCTTCCAATAGATAACAAATTGTTTTTTTAACTGTTTATCAGCCCAAAACTTATCTTCCGAGATACCATCGGCTTTATAATCTATTTTAATTCTATCCTTTCCAATACATCCTGATGTTCCGAATACTATGATAGTAAAAAAAATAGCCATCCAAACTCCGAATGTTTTCACTTGCATTCTCCTTTGTCATTACAGAATTGAATCTCGTATTTTTTCTTAAGCTCTTCAAAAGCTTTTGAAAGCAATTCGGATGATTTTGCATTACGAATTGCTTGTCTGATCCTTTCTTTTATATTGTCATCCAAAGGCATAAGTTCAGGAAAAGAAGCCTGTTCTCCTTTTTTTAGTTGAAAAACTTTAGGATGAGACCAATAATAAGATTCCACAGCCAGATCACTTACCGGATAAGTATCAAGAATCATAGCACTATAAAGCTTTTGAAGCTCATTCAACTGACTTACTGTATCTTCACCGGAATCTCTATCTTTTCCCAGTCCCAACAATCTTGCTTCAGTGGCATAAAGTTTCAATTTCAACGCGGCAGAAAGATATTCCTCATCTGTGCTTGTGAAAACCGGTTTAAAAAAATCAATCAGTTCTGTTACATCTTTTTGGGTAACAACAATACCCTTTCCTTTCCACACTATCACAGATTCCTCACCTGCAAAACCCACAGAAATAAATGCTGCCATCACAAACATCAGGGTGAAGAAGCAGATTTTTCTACCTACAAATTCTCTCAATTTTTCTTCTCCTTACTCTATAATTATATCGCTGATCACGATGATGCATCAACTCAGCGCACATATAACTATATTTAACAAAGCATTTTCTTCCTGCAACATACTTACCTGCTTTGTTAAAAAAAACATTATATGTATTTTATATGCAATACCTATGCCATATTTAAAATATCTGAAAAAATCAATAACTACAGATAAATTCAGATACAGCAGATTCGGTCAGATCAGACCTTGTATTGGTCATATATAGCCTGAAATCAATAAATACAATTTTATTAAATACTCACCCTGCCTGAACAAATCCTATGAAAAAGGCACTTCTGATCGAATTTGTATGACTTTCTTTGACTGCGACTGACGCCACACATATACCTGAACCGTTCCACCAACGACGATTGCATAAGGTATATCTTTGAAATACTGACTCACCTTACGCAGTAATTTTCAAAGGCTCTGATTTTCCGCAGATCCAAGGATTCTCTGTCTGCTCTTTCCGCTCTGAGGACAGATACGCATTTCAAGCCGTTTGTACACAGACAGATCAAATTACTGCGTAAGGTGAAATCAGAAAAAAATTTTGCCTGCGTACTTATAAAATTTTTCCGTTTTCGTCAAGAGGGATTTTTGACAGGTGAGCGAATATACACTTTATCAAAGACCTGAATATCTCCGCCACTGAATATTCCGGTTGTTGTCGCCACATCAATTGTCATAATGTATATTTTCATCTGCTTTCCGTTTGCCATCTTCAGAGCGATACTGCCGATATTCACACCGATGTCTGTTACTTCCGCATCGAAAATTCCTTTGCGGCCGCCGGATAAAGGCAATTCATGCTGAATCAGATATTTATAAAAAACAGCAATTGCATCTTCAGGCTTGATAAACCCTTCATCTCCCAATGCCAACAGTATCTCATTAATATAAACTGCTCTGTATCCGGCATCTGCAATTCTTTCACGCGGTTCTTTACCTTCCGATGAAATATTATCGAAATAAAACCTCTCGATCATATCCTCATTATGCTTACGGGCTGCCTCCCGAAGTTTCTCGTTATTTGTCAATGGGCTGAGTTCATTATCCAATATCCATGAATAATATCCCAATGACATCTGTACATCGCTGATGTCCATTCCCAAATCTTCAAATGCTTTGCGGGAATTTTTTCGGGCATTGTTAATCATGCTTATCAATTCCGATTCAAGCCGGGATGTGTCGTTATTCCCCACATCACAAACCACGATATAGACATTTTTCCATACCCCTTCACGCTCGAATGCGCCTGCCCGAAAACTGACAGCGATATGTCTCACATCGGGATTCAGAAGATAAAGCGGTCGTTTTCTTTCAGGATCGGACTCATCTTTCAGCATATTATCGAAGATTACCCTTAGGGCATCATCGGGATTGATAAAATTCCGAAAACTCAGCATTCCCAGAGATTCACCCGAAACGACCGGGATATATCCGTTTTCAAGTATTCTTTCCTGAAAAGTTTTTCCATCGGGTGATGTGGAAGAATAGTAGCTTTTTTCTATCATATCAAGGCTATGAGATGAGGCTGAGCGATACAGCCTCGGATGAAAAATCAAAGGCTCTAATCCCTTGCTCATTCTTGCATCATTGATCTTATCTGCCAGAGCAGTTTCATGCACAGAAGGAGTCTCATCCTCCGCGTTCACAGAGGAAACACTTATTCCGAAAATCATCAGAATTATGAAGAGGCGTGCGTATCTCATATTACATAAATAATGCAAAAAACATGCCGTATTTAAATATATCTGAAAAAAGTAGAAATATCCTACCTATCAGATGGGGTGAATATCGTATAGCGGTTATATTGAGCCTGTATTGGTCATTTTTAGCCATAATGCGGTTAAAACTTATCAGGAAGAACTTTATGAATGATAATCGTACCTTTCTGGCTAGTAACGAAGCCGCCGACAGAAAGTTCTTTCATAATTCGGTTGACAATCTCTCTGGAAATACCGACTCTGTCGGCAATGGTCTGCTGGGTCAGCCGTTCATCAATAATCATTTTATCCTCATAGGGTTTTGCCATTCCCATCAGCAGACGGCTTACTCTCTCATAACCGTTTCTAAATGCAAGTGTTTCGATTTGCCGGGTTGCGGTGCGGATTTTTTGAAGCAAGCCTTTCATAATCATGAGCATAAACGCCGGGTTGGACATCAGAATATTTCTGAATTTATCGCCGGAAATGATTAGCAGACGGCTGTCTTCTTTGGTTCTGACAGCGGCACATCTCGGCTCACCGTCAATAAAACTCATTTCTCCGAAATAATCATTTTTCCCGAACACATTCAGCACAATTTCTTTTCCGCTGTCATCCGCACTGATCGCATGGGCTTTCCCGCTCAGTACCACATACAGCGAATTGCCCGTATCCCCTTCATTGATGATGATCGTATTTTTTTTGTAGCTTTTCTCAACGGCAATCTGTTCCATCAACCTTACCTCATGCTTTCCGAGGAAGGAAAATAATGGAATATTTTTAAAAATATCAGATAGTTTCATATTAACTCCCTAAGAAAATCACCTAGCTTTTCTTTACAATACAGACAAGTGAAAAAGAATGCAATATTTGATTGCGTTCTGCCTTATAAGCATTGAATATCTTCGTTAAGAATGCTATACTTTTTTTATCTGATTTTCAATTTTGGGAGGGAAAGTCTTATGGGGGAGGCTTTGGCAATCGAAATCGGAACATCCGAATATCCCGATATCAGCCACATTATCACAGAGGATGACACGCCTGTGGACAATATCTTTTCCGAAAAACAGCAGCGTCTGCTTGCAGAATCGTTGAACGGTTCGTGGAATCCCGGACGTCCGTTTATCGCAGCGTCCAATGTGGGCATCTTTTATGCTGTTCATCAGCCGCCGGTGGTGCCGGATATGTTTCTGAGTATGGATGTGCATTTGCCGGAAGATATTTGGGAAAAAAGAAACCGCTCGTATTTTGTCTGGGAATACGGGAAGCCGCCGGAAGTGGTGGTCGAGGTTGTTTCCAACACCAAAGGCAGAGAGGTTCAGGAAAGATTTGCAAAATATCTGCAAATCGGGGTCTGGTATTATATTGTTTTCGATCCGCAGAAAGTGATTCAGCATGATGTTCTGCGGATATACGAATTGTCCCCGGGTCAGTATATTCCCAAAATTGACAAATATTTAAGCAAAGTCGGACTTGGTGTCAATGTCTGGGAAGGCGTATATGAAAATCGCCATGACCTGTGGCTGCGCTGGTATGATTCGGAGAAAAAATTGATTCCGACCGGTGCGGAACGGGCTAAGGCAGCAGAAGAATATGCTGAAACTGCCGAAAAGCGGGCGGAAAGTGCTGAGAAACGCGCGGAAGGTCTGGCAGCAAAGCTTCGTGCAATGGGTATTGATCCCAAGGGAATCGAGGTTTGACAATTTATGAGTTTGCAGGAAGATTATACCGGCTTCGAGCAAGGTCCCATTCGTCCGCCGAGCGAGGCATCGAGCCTTCTGATACGCGTAACCCGAAATTGCCCTTGGAATCACTGCACGTTTTGTCCGGTCTATAAAGGTTCGAAGTTTTCGTTAAGACCCAAAGAGCATGTGATTCGGGATATTGACACCATTCATAAATATGTCCGAATGATGCAGCAGGCGTATGAACCATCCGGTAGCATTGATCGCCAGCGCATATTTGCCATCCGAAAGCAGGTTTCTCAGGATGAGTTGCGAGCGTTTCATGCAGCACTTGCTTGGATGGGAAGCGGCATGGGGTCCGTATTTCTTCAGGATGCCAACAGCCTGATTATCAAACCGGAAGATTTGGTAGCTATTCTGCGCCATCTCAGAAAGTGCTTCCCTCAGATCAGGCGCATCACTTCGTATGCACGGTCTCACACGCTTGCCCGGATCCGCCCGGATGATCTGAAAGAAATTGCCGACGCGGGCTTGAATCGTATTCATATCGGCATGGAATCCGGATCGGATGAGGTTCTGAAACTGGTGAAGAAAGGCACGACCAAAGAGATGCACATCAGAGCCGGACTCAATGTGAAGCAGGCGGGCATCGAACTTTCGGAATATGTTATGCCCGGACTTGGAGGACAAAAACTATCGAAACATCATGCCATAGAAAGCGCGGACGCGTTGAATCAGATCAACCCTGATTTTATCCGGCTCAGAAGCCTTGCGATTCCGAATCATGTTCCTTTGTATGCGGATTGGCAGTCCGGCATATTTCGGAAATGCACGGATAAAATGGTAGCTGAGGAGATTCTGCTGTTTATCGAAAGTTTAAATAACATTACCAGTACGCTTGCCAGCGATCATAT
>CAZMDM010000056.1:0-5519 GCA_964564775.1 uncultured Desulfonema sp.
GTCTTCCACCCGTTTCCAAAGTTCTTCCCTGCCGTAAAGCACAAACTCTTTTTCCGCAAGCCGGGTATCCGAAATACTTTTGCCGATACGTTCTATCCATTGGGCGGTTTCCAGCGATCTGACAACTGTATTGGAAAGCAAACGGGTCAGTCCCGCCATGATCAGACATGCCAACACCCCCAAAATCACAATTGCAGCAATTCGTTTTCTGACGGACATGGAACTCCTTTCGATAAGTGCAAAGTGTATCTACTTATCACTTTGAACGTTGCACCGCTTCATTAAGTTGTTTCAACGACATTGTCGGATTGTAAATTCCCGCACCGACCTGATAGGGTTGCCCCGGAACTTTGAGAATATAGGAGATTTTTCGCTCAGGAGTCGTGCTTCCCGCTTTGGGCCACCAGTATTCGGTCCATCCGCCGTTGGGTTTCAGAGATTCGGCACAGAGGTCATAGCCTATGTATCGCCCATTTTTATCTATAAGATCAGCCAGTTTATAATTAATCAGCTTGTTATTGACATGTGCCGAGATTTCCTCTTTGTCGCAGTTATACACAAATACATAAGTATCTTTCCATGCCCATCGTCCTTTGGGATCATTGAACTCTGCCAGCCCGCTTTCTCCGCTCTTGGCGAGAAATTCCGCGGCAGCTTTCACTTTGGCGATGACTTCTTCCGGGCTCGGAGATTGCTCTGCCCAGAGCATATTTCCCATCAGTAAAAAACAGATCAGACATATTGTTTTTGTTTTCATTTCAGACTCCTTATTTCAGCATATCATTCAACTGTTTCAGACTCATTGTTGGGTTATAAATACCTGCTGATACCTCGTAGGATTGTCCCGGAACTTTGAGAATATAGGAAATTTTGCGTTCGGGATTTGTGCTTCCGGCTTTGGGCCACCAGTATTCGGTCCATCCGCCTTTGGGATTCATCGCCTCAGCACAGAGATCATAGCCCAGATATCGCCCATTTTTATCTATGAAATTCAACAGTTTCACACCAATAAGTTTACTGTTGATATGAGCTATCATTTCTTCTTTACTGCAATCCAATACGAATATATAGGTATCTTTCCATGCCCATCTACCTCTCGGATCATTGAATTCCACCAGCCCGCTTTCTCCGCTTTTTGCCAGAAATTCCGCAGCAGCCTTCACTTTTTCAACGACTTCCGCAGGGGTTGCGGCTTCTCCAGCAAAAACCGCATTCCCCGCGAGAATCATGCCGATCAGAATAACAATTCCTATACACGTAACACGTAACACTTTGCACTTTGCACTTTGCATTGCCATCAAACCTCCCTGCTAAGCAGATCAATATCTTCATCATATAATAACTTATTGACATCCAGTAAAATTTTCACATCATCCCCGACTTTGCCCATTCCCAGTATATAGCGACCGGTTTTTCCTCTGGCAACTTTGGGGGGCGGGGAAATATCGCTTTCCGGGATATCTGCAACTTCGTTCACCATATCCACGATCAGCCCTACGGAAATATTGCCGATTTTCACCACGATGATGCAGGTGCGTTCCTGATATTCCCGATGTTCCATTCTGAACCGCAGTCGCACGTCCATCACTGGAATCACCTGTCCCCGAAGGTTGATTACGCCCCGGATCTAGTCCGGCATATCCGGCACCGGCGTAATCTTTTGAAATCCTACAATTTCCGTTACACTGCCGATGTCGATCCCGTAGACTTCCTGTCCCAGTTGAAAGGTGAGGTATCTGTCTTTCTGGGTATCTTCATCATCCTCATCATAAAACTCGTCTTCGCCGAAATCTTTATCTTTCATTTCTTATTTCTCACTTTCCATTTCATAGCTTTCGATCATGCCGCCCACATCCAGGATAATGCTGACTTCTCCGTTATCCAGAATGGTGAAGCCTGAGATTCCTTTTACAGACGGGGCGATGTATTCGGGAATCCCCCTGATAACCGTGTGATGATGTCCGATGATTTCATCGGCAAAGAGGCAGAGGCTTTTTTTGCCGGATGCTACCCGGATCAGGATTCCTTTGTGTAGATCTGTCTGTTCCGGTTTGATTCCGTAAAGTCTGTGCAGTCGCAGAACCGGCAGGAAGTCGTTTCGGATACGGATGATTTCACCCATCTCGGGAGTGCAGGTAATCTGCTCCGGCTTGGGGCGGAAGCTTTCCCGGATGGACAACAGCGGCACGGTGTATCGGGATTCCCCCACCCGAATCAGCATTCCTTCGATAATTGCCAATGTGAGGGGCAGTCTGAAGGTCAGCGTTGTTCCTTTGTCCGGGACCGTATGAATGTCGATCCGTCCTTTGAGTTTTTCCAGATTCCGCCTGACCACATCCATTCCCACGCCTCTGCCGGAAACATCCGTAACTTCGGATGCGGTGCTAAATCCGGGTTCGAAAATCAGACGGTTCACCGCATCATCGGACAGCAGAGAGCCATCCCCGCTGATAATACCCATCTTCACCGCTTTTGCCAGAATCTTTTCCCGGTTCAGCCCCTGTCCGTCATCTGTAACCTGAATCACGACTTCTCCGGCTTCATGTCCTGCCCGGATGATGATCTGCCCGGTTTCAGACTTTCCTTTTTTCCGCCGCTCTTCGGGAAATTCAATGCCGTGATCCGCACAGTTTCGGATAATATGCACCAGAGGATCCGTGATATGCTCGATCACGGTTTTATCCACTTCCGTATCTTCGCCGATCAGTGACAAGTTGATCTGTTTGCCGGATTTCAGCGACAGATCATGCACGAGCCGGAACATTTTTCTAAAGGTTCGGGATAAAGGAATCATCCGCATCGAAAGCGCAACATCCTGAAGCTCATTGATGATTCTTCGCAGATTATGAACTGCGGATTCGGATCCGGAGGAATCCGCGAGATGCTTTCCGGAGACCATAGATTCCGCAATCACCAGTTCTCCGACCAGATTGATGAGCATATCCAGCTTTTCCAAATCCACCCGAATATCGTGCCGCAGTGCCGGGCGTTCCGAAATTTTTCGGGATCTGCCTACGTCTGTTTTTTCCGAAACCGTATTGTCGGATTGCTTCAGTGCCTCGATAATCCGGTCGCACTCGGGAACCCGGACTACTCCAGTTTCGGAGAGGCATGACAGTCCGCTTCTCAGGGCATCCACTCCGTGCAGCAGCTGTTGTTTTACCGAATCGTTGTTCGGCAGAAGAGTGCCGGATCGGATGCTGTCCAGAACTGTTTCGATCTGATGGCTGAGACGCTCAAAGTCTTCGAACCCCAACAAACCTGCATTGCCTTTGAAACTATGAATCATTCTGAAAGCTTCCCGCACGTTTTCCGGCTTCTGATCAAGCTCAAAAATGCAGGACTCCAAACGTTCCAGAACTTCCTCACTTTCGGACAGGAATTGGGCAGAGATTTCCGGCGCGGGACCCGGTTTATCAAGATCGATAACAATCTCCGGCTGAGGATGGGAAGGTGTCTCAGCTTTCACTTCGCATTTTGCACTTTGCACGGATTCTTTATCCACTCTTACAATCTGATTTTCCGGGAGCCCGGAAGCAAAGCTGATAATTCCCGGATCCAGAATCGTAGAATACAGAAACGTGCAGATCAGGGGCGGATCTGAAAACAAATCCCCCTGTATGTTGCACGTTGCACGCTGCGATGCCGTAATTCCGGTGTCTGCGATTTTCCCCAGACTCATCAGTTCCTTAATCAGCTGCACAGGACTTCTGTTTTCGGTTTTCCACAGGGCATGGAGATCGTATCGGAGCAAGTATAAAAACTCATGCGACGCGGGAATATCTCTGACAGCTTCCGGATCAATCCCGAAATCCTCCGGATTCAGTGCCGGAACCTGAACAGAGGAATTGCCGGATATCTGCGTAGCCGGGTCTTCCGATTCTTTACGGATCAGCAGGTCCGAAAGACGCTTGTGAACTTGAGAGATGTTCACATCATTGCTGCGTTCTGTATCATCCAGCATGATCTGGAGCATATCCACCCCGGCAATCAGCGCATCTATGGCATCATTGCCGATACCACGATCACACGATCGGAACTCGGACAGCAGAGCTTCCATAGCATGAGCTAACTTGGACATCTGCTGCAACTAGAGAAATCCCGCGCCGCCTTTGATAGAATGCACAGAGGGAAATACCCTGTCGATCAATTCCCGGTCAGGATCATCTTTCTGAATTGCAAGCCTCAGAAGATTATCTTCTACGGATTCCAAGTGTTCCCGCGCTTCGATTGCAAATTCTCTGAGAAGCGATGCATCATATTCCATAATCAAAACAGTCCGTTCTGATTTTTTCAGTATATGTTTCAGTGAATGGTTTCAACCTGTCAATTCCTTTAAATTCGATATTGCCTTGCCTATCTCATTATCCTGATTGGCTATGGCAGCATGAGATATTTTTGCCAAATACTCGGAGCCATCCTGCTTCTTGGAATAACCGATCTGATGCTGTTTCAGAATATCGGCAAATAATTCGGAATATTTTTTCACACATGAATCTTTTGAAGAATCGTACCGCCATCCTGACTTTCCGTATTTGGCATAAAGTTTGTTAAGTTCTTTGATTAGCATGATATTCTTATTGAATATATTTGCTGAATCATAATAAAACCACATTTCGATTTCAGGATCAGCCAGAAAGAAAATGATCCGAATATCGGGATTTATCTTTTTTATATCCGATTCAAACGCTTTGATCGCGTCCTTATATTTTTTCTGTTTATCTCCGAATCGGCAGTCCGTATCATCCATGACGATCAGTGCTGCCGCACTCTTCCGATCTTCGTTCTGTCCGAATTTTTCCACAATCCGTCTCAACAGAGAACTGCCGGTTATTCCGCTGTCATCAGGCATTATCTCGGATTGCTCTGTCCGTCTGAATTTTGGGCCTCTTTTCTGAATTGCAGGTGTCAGTCGTTTATACATAACATCATTTCTGATTTTTTGCAGAAACTTTTCTCCGCCCCCCAGTTCCGTATATCCGCCGGTATAACCGCACAAAATTACCAAGGCCAGCCTCCGATCACCGGATCACCTACACGATACAGATCGCCCAATTCCCAGCCGTCTTTGACAAACTGCCGAAGTTCCTCGTTCAAGGATAAGGGCTTGACATTGCCGTCTCTGTCGAACACATACACATTTGCTTCTCCGTTCATCACCAATTCTGTCATGGGATCGAGCAGTTCCGGCGAATGCGTGCTTAAAAATATCTGAACATGATGGCTTCTGTCCCGGATCACATTGCTCAATACCCGCAGCCACGCGGGATGAATATTGAGTTCGGGTTCGTCAATAAACAGGACTTTCGGCTTTTCCGGCGAACACAGAATAAACAGCAGCAGCAGCAATCGCGCAGTGCCGTCAGATAATTCATTCAGATCAAAGCGTTTGTCTTTGACCATCATAAACAGATTGACCTCTCTGTCCCCGACAATTTCATAGTCCATATAGTCTATGGGCATGAATTTACGCAGATATTCAAAATATTGCAGCCTGAAAGACGGATATTTCGGAAAAA
>CAZMDM010000057.1:0-15515 GCA_964564775.1 uncultured Desulfonema sp.
CTGGAAGTCAATGCGGACAACGTGGAATTTGTATTTTCAGGGCAGGAAAGCTGCTTTGATCTTTGGGACGCGTGGCGAAATCTGACAGTCAGAGGCATGAAACGCATTGTCTGCATGGCAGCGGAAGTCATCGGTTCTTCCCGAATCCGGCTGACCGGACGCGAACTTCAATTATGCGGATATTGAAATGACTGCAAAACATTATAAACGATTGCGATGTGTTTTCTGCATCATGGCATTTCTGCTGCTGAATCGCTTTGCTGTTGCGGGCGATTTGGCAGAACCGCCCCGGAAGGTGGTTTCCCTTGTACCTGCGATTACGGAAATCATCTTCCGATTGGGCGCTGGCGATTCTGTCGCGGGCGTTACTTATCACGACACGCATCCGCCGGAAGCAGCTCGGAAAACGATTGTGGGCGGTTTTTTCGCGCCTTTGCCGGAAATGATCGAATCTCTCGAACCGGATGCGATTTTTCTCTCGCCTCTGCATCGGGATATCAGACAGCGATTTTCAGCTAAAACATGCCGACTGATCGAAATCGAATCCCGTTCTGTCAATGATTTATACGATAACATCCGAATTCTGGGAACGATATTTCATAAATCGCAGGCAGCAGAAGAACTTGTCCGGGAGATTCAGGATGATCTGACGCTGATTTCCCAAAAAACAGCCAAAATTCCGAAGGATAAAAGAAAGCGGGTCATCCGGCTCATGGGCAGAGACAAGATCATGACGCCCGGAGATGATTCGTTTCAAAATGACTTTATCCGTGCAGCCGGAGGCATTGCGCCGCGGTTCGGCAGAAACGGAAATGTGATCGAAGTCAGCTTGGAAGAGTGGAGGCAGTTCAATCCGCAGGTGATTTACGGCTGCGGCGGAGATCGGGAAACTGCGGCAAAATTTTTCTCACAGCCCGGATGGAAAGATGTCGAAGCGGTACAAAACGGCAGAATCCTCTGGTTTCCATGCGAACTGACCTGCCGGGCATCTGTCAATTCGGGATATTTTGTGTCATGGCTTGCAGCCAATATTTACGAAGAAGAATTCGCGTCCGAACAGAACCGGATTTCAAAAGACAGGCGCATTCGGACAAAAACGCTTGACCTTCCGCTCGATTATGTCAGTTCCGCACGAATTGACAATATGCTGGTGTCGGATTTTGTGAACAAAAGTCTGGTGATCGAATTTAACAAACCTTTGCAGGTGGTGTCAACGCTTGAGGGACAAAGGCATGGGATTCGGACTGTCGGTAATCATTATTTTCCGCCGCAGACTTGGGGCATCGCACACAAAATCGGTTTTGAAAAGTGGAAAAAGCATATTTACCAAGCACTTGGAAAATCGGAAAAAAACAGCAGCTTTCTGTTCACCGGCGCGGATATGGACAATCTTTCGGTTCAGAAGGCGCAGTTCAGAGATATGACGGTGTATGCGCTGGTAACAGCCGGTGTCGAAGGCAATGCGCTCCGCATGTCGGTTGATGAAGGAAAATTTTATGAACCCGGAACCATCAACATCATTCTGATGAGCAATATGAAGCTCACACCCAGAGCCATGACGCGGGCAATCATCAGCGCGACAGAAGGCAAAACCGCAGCCATGCAGGATATGGACATCCGAAGTTCTGTCAGTCCCGGAAAATATCAGGCAACCGGCACCGGCACGGATGAAATCATTGTGGTTGAAGGCAGCGGCAGGCGGCTCGATGTATCCGGCGGACACAGCAAACTCGGCGAACTGATTGCAAAAGCCGTGTATGACGGCGTAAAAGAGGCGGTGTATCGGCAGAACGGACTTGTAACAAAGCGCAGTATTTTCAAGAAATTACAGGAACGCCAAATCAATCCTCATTCACTGCTGAGCGAGTGCGGCTGTTTTGCGGATAACGAAAAAGCGCATATAGCCCGATTCGAAGAAATTCTGCTTGATCCGCGTTATGCCGCGTTTCTGGAATCCGCGTTTGCCATCAGTGACGCGTATGAGCAAGGACGGATACGGGATTTGGAGTTTTTCAAAACTTCCTGTGATCGGATCAGCCGGGAAATCGCGGGGGAAAATATTGTCAATCCGAAAAAATTCAATTCATTGGACACTCTTCCCGTTGTTATGAGTATGGCTTTTCATGCAATTCTGAACGGACTTTCGGCAGGAGGTGAAAGATGAAAACAGAACGCTATATTTTTTTCTTCATCATTCAATCCGATCGCCGGATTTCATACAAATTCGCTATCAAAACATTACTCACCTTACGCACTCACCTTACGCAGTAACTCATCTTACGCAGTAATTTTGTCTATCTGTTGACTTGAAATGCCTATCTGCAGAGTGGAAAAAGCATTTGTAGCATATTCGCGCTGAGGAAATCAGCGCCTTTGCTAATTACTGCGTAAGGTGAGTAAGTCATATAGCGTATCATTCATAGATTCACCTTTTCAGTTGTTTTTCTGACAGAATCATATTAAACTGTTATTAAATTTTTTTTAACTGCGTAAGGTGAGTTTGTATAATATCGAACCCGGAAACGAATTTTCGGGATATTGCCGCGATCTGGAGGAATAATGCCGGAATCACATAGCATCGAACTGAAAAATCTCAAAACATGGTTTCCGATTCGCAAGGGAATTTTATCCAAAACTGTGGGGCATGTCCGGGCTGTGGACGGGGTCAGCCTTACGATTGCCAAAGGCGAAACGTTGGGACTTGTCGGAGAATCTGGGTGCGGTAAAACCACTTTGGGCAGAACCGTGATCGGCTTGGAAAAAGCCGTTGAAGGCGATTTGTTGTTTTATGGCAAAAATATCAATAAATTATCTTCGGATGAATTCAAATCTCTGCGCCGCCGGATACAGATTATCTTTCAGGATCCGTTATCGTCTCTGAATCCCCGAATGACGGTTGCGGATATTGTTACCGAAGGGCTTGCAGAGTTCGGGCTGATCCAAGGCAGCAAAGAAGATCATGCCCAAAAACTGCTTGCGGAAGTCGGACTGGATGCGGATGCCTTGTATCGCTATCCCCATGAATTTTCAGGCGGACAGAGACAGAGGATCAATATTGCCCGCGCGATTTCTCTCAAACCCGATTTTATTGTCTGCGATGAGCCGGTCAGTGCGTTGGATGTATCGGTTCAGGCGCAGGTAATCAATCTTCTGAGCGATCTGAGAGACGCGTATCACTTGTCCTATCTGTTTATTTCCCATGATCTCAGCGTGGTCAGCATGATTTCCCATCGGATTGCCGTGATGTATCTGGGAAAAATCGTGGAATACGGCAATACCCGGGATCTGATCTGTTCTCCCAAGCATCCTTATACACAGGCATTGATTTCTGCAGTTCCGCATATTGGCAGTCGCGAAGAGAAAAAAATCGTGTTGAGTGGAGAAACTCCATCGCCATCCAATCCGCCTCCGGGATGCCGCTTTCATCCCCGATGCCCCAAGTGTATGGATATCTGCAAATTCCGGATTCCGGCGGAAACTCGGATCGGAACACAAAAAGTATGCTGTCTGCTATATGAGAACTTGTAAATTCTCTGTATTATTGATATAGAAACCATTGACTCTGATTTGCGGAGGTGTGACTATGAAACTGTTCGATAATGACAGCATTACGATTTCTATTGATGAAAGTGTTCCGTGTCTGGAATGGATCAGTAAAAAACGTATCTCATCGGAAGAGTTCAGAGATTCCGAACAAAAAAGCCTGCAATTCTATCTCAGATATAAAAAAAAATATCCGCATCTGGGATGGTTTGTGGATGCCCGGAATGTCGGTGTGCTGACTCCTGAAGATATTCAGTGGGTTGTGGATGAAATTCTTCCCAAATTCGCTTCTGCCGGATTGAAAAAAGAAGCGTTTGTGGTTCCGAGCAGTGCTATCGGAAAAATCATCATCCGAAATTATGTGTCAAAAGCAGGCGACATCATAGAGATAAAATCATTCGATAATAGTGAAGCTGCCAAAAACTGGCTGAAACAATAAAAGGAACTCCGATGCTGATCGAAATTAACCCGGATAACCCGCAGGAACGGCTGATCAGGAAAGTAGCAGATGTGCTGAAAAACGGCGGAGTGATTGCCTATCCTACGGATACTTATTACGGCATCGGCTGCGATCTGATGAGCAAAAAAGCGATAGAGGCGGTCTATCAGTTGAAACAGCGTGAAAAAAAGCAGCCGTTCAGTTTTATCTGTTCGGATCTGAAAGACATCAGCGAATATGCCAAAGTCTCGAATTATGCTTATAAAACCATGCGAAGGCTGCTACCCGGTCCTTATACGTTTATTTTGGAGGGCTCGAAACTCGTGCCGAAAATCATGCTGACCAAACGCAAGACCGTCGGTATCCGCGTGCCTGCCTCTGAAATCTGTCTGGCTATTGTCAGAACATTGGGAAATCCGGTGATTTCCACCAGTGCGTCTATGCCCGATGGAAGAATTTTCGACAACGCGTCGTTTATCGAGGAATATTTCGGATCACGCTTGGATATGGTGATTGACGGAGGTTTGGTTCCGAATCAGCCATCCAGCATTATTTCGCTGATTGATGATGAACCGGAAATCATTCGCGAGGGCGCGGGAGATGTGAGCATTTTCGAATAGAAAATCATCGAAAGATAAACGGAAAGTAATCTTGAATGAATAAAAAATATCTGTATATTCATACCATCGGCTGTCAGATGAATGTCTATGACGCGGAGCGCATGGCAGGCGTGTTGCAGCCGCTTGGCTATGAACTGACGCGGTTTCCGGATGCGGCAGACCTGATTATTGTCAATACCTGTACGATTCGGGAAAAAGCCGAGCAGAAAGTTTTCAGTTTTTTGGGACGTCTGTCAGACATGAAATCCGAGCGTCCCGGACTTCTCATTGCAGTCGGCGGCTGTGTGGCACAGCAGGAAGGTAAACATATCATCAGTCGTGCGCCGTATGTGGACATCGTGTTCGGAACTCATGCCATCGGGCGATTGCCGATTCTGTCCGAGCAGGCGGCAAAAGGCAACAGACCCATAGTGGATGTGGAATTATCGGATATCGTGGATGAAAAAGACTATGCTTTGAAATCCGCCGCAGATGACAGCATCAGCCGATTCGTAACCATCATGCAGGGCTGTGATAATTTCTGCACCTACTGTGTGGTTCCCTATGTTCGGGGAAGAGAAATCAGCCGGAATCCCGAAAGTATTATTCAGGAAATCAAAGCGCTTGTTGCATCGGGCGTCAAAGAAGTTACTTTGCTGGGGCAGAATGTCAACAGCTACGGAACCAAAGAAGGCTTATGCTCATTTGCGGAATTATTGAAAAAAGTCAGTGAGATCGAAGGACTTCTGCGAATCCGCTTCACCACCTCTCATCCCAAAGACCTGGCCGAAGACCTGATGCTCGCGTTTCGGGATATTGACAAGCTTTGCAAACATATTCATCTGCCGGTGCAATCCGGGTCGGATTCGGTGTTAAAACGCATGAACCGCAAGTACACGCGTGAGATGTATTTTGAAAAGATCAAAAAACTCAGACAGATATGCCCTGAAATTGCCATCAGCACTGATATCATCGCTGGATTTCCCGGAGAGAGCCGCAAAGATTTCGAAGACACGCTTGATCTGATGCGGAAAGTGGCTTATGATAGCTTATTTGCATTCAAATATTCCGACCGTCCGCTTGCGCCTGCCCGCAAATTTTCGGACAAAGTGCCAGAAGAAGAAAAGGTCGCGCGTCTGGAAGAAATTCTGGAACTTCAGGAAGAATATACGCTTGATAAAAACCGGAGCATGATCGGAACAAATCAGCTTATTCTGACAGACGGTATGAGCCGGAAAGCTGAAAAAACCGGAGAAACTCAGTGGTCAGGGCGAACCTCCGGTAATAAAATCGTCAATTTTATTTGTGAAGATAATACAGGCGATCTTACAGGCAGAATGGTTTGGGTCAGAATCGAAGAAGCATATCCGCATTCGCTGAAAGGCAGAGCGATTGAAATAAAGGAAGATATTTAGAAGGAAGAGGGGATAAATGCTGCATAAAGTCAATATTGCAGGAATGACGATGGATCCGGCATCCAACACGCCGGTTCTGATTTTGAAATCGGAGCAGGACGGGCAGACGCTTCCGATTTGGATAGGATTATTGGAAGCCACTTCGATTGCCTCCGCGCTTCAGAATATCCGATTCGACCGTCCCATGACCCATGATCTGTTCAAAAACTTTACAGATATGCTCAATATCAAGGTCTCGAAAATAGAAGTATGCGATCTGAAAGATAATACTTTTTATGCCCGCATTTATTTTCTGTCTGAAGACCGAACCTTCAGCATAGACGCGCGTCCCAGTGATGCGATTGCCATTGCCCTGCGCTACAAAGCCCCGATGTATGTGGATGATTCGGTAATTGTCAAATCCAAAACCGATGATAAAATTCCCGGAGAACCGGTAGATACCAGCGAAGAAGGACAGAAATGGACCGAATATCTGGAAAAACTTTCTCCTGAAGATTTTGGGAAGTATAAAATCTGAGATGTGGAAGTCTTTCGTGAATGTATTTTGGATCAATATATCCGTGAGGATTGATATATGACAACAAGATTCAACGCAATGGTGATCGAAGAAACTTCGGATAAAACATTTACCCGCCATATCCGACAGCGCAGCATTGATGATCTGCCTGACGGAGATATGCTGATCCGGGTTCATTATTCCTCGCTGAATTACAAAGACGCATTGTCCGCAGTCGGCAACCGGGGCGTAACCCGGCAGTATCCGCATACGCCCGGAATCGATGCTGCTGGAATTGTGGAACACAGCAGCAGCAAAGATTTCAGTATCGGCGAAAAGGTAATTGTTACCAGCTATGATCTGGGCATGAATACTGCCGGAGGATTCGGGCAGTATATCCGGGTTCCGGCAGAATGGATTGTCAGACTTCCCCAAGAACTGACGCTTCGGCAAAGCATGATTTTCGGAACCGCAGGATTTACCGCAGGTATGTCCCTTCAGAAACTTGAAGAGAGAGGAATTACGCCGGATAAAGGCGATATTTTGGTTACAGGAGCCACTGGAGGCGTGGGCAGCATGGCGGTTGCGATTCTTGCCAAATGCGGATATTCGGTGGTCGCGGTCAGCGGCAAAGAGAGTGAAAAAGCATTTCTAACAGAACTCGGTGCCAAAGAAATTCTTTCTCGTGAACAGGCTTCGGATACGAGCGGACGTCCGCTGCTCAAGCCCCGATGGGCAGGTGTGGTGGATACGGTCGGCGGAAATATCTTGGAAACCGCGATCAAATCTGCAAAACAGGATGCGGTCATTACTTGCTGCGGATTGGTGGCATCTCCGAATTTGGCATTGACCGTATTTCCTTTTATTCTGAGAGGCGTCAGTCTGGTGGGTATCGATTCCCAGAATTATCCCTCTGTTCCCCGTCAACAGATTTGGGAAAAATTGGCAACAGAATGGCGTCCGAAATCCCTTGAAAATATGGCAAAAGAAATTTCATTGGAGCAGTTGAGCGAAAATATCAATCTGATTCTGAACGGAAAACAGAGAGGACGGGTTATTGTCAATCTGAAAGGTGCGGAATGAATATATTTCTGATCGGATTCCGATGTACGGGAAAAAGCTCTGTGGGAAAAGCGCTTGCTCAGCGATTGTCCTATCCATTCAGGGATGCGGATGAAGAGATTGTCAGAGAAAACAGCATTAGTATTGCCGAAATGGTGGCACAGCACGGATGGCAGTTTTTTCGTGATAAGGAGCGGGATATCATTCATCGCCTGAGCCTGACGGATCGTTCGGTGATTGCCACCGGCGGCGGCGTGATTCTCAATCCCGAAAATATCCGTGATATGAAGTGCAATGGCTTTGTGATATGGCTGAAAGCAAGACCTGAAACCATCAGGGAACGGATTTTGCAAGATAAAATGACGGAGAAACAGAGACCAGCTTTGACAGACAAAGATCTGATCGCGGAAATCGAAGAAACACTATCTTTCCGAAATCCGCTATACGAGCAGGCATCGGATATCTCTATGGATACGGATGGTCTTGACATCGGTGAGATTGTAGGTGTACTATACTTGACGTTTCAGAAAAAATGTTGATCTTAGCAAAGATACGGATCGGGATTCGCAGATTCGATAAAACTGTGCCGGATTCGAATCGTCAATATCCTGATTTATAAAGGAGTTCAGTATGAAAACCAAAGCGTTTTTTACGCTGACAGCTGCCTGCTGTATATTGTTTTCGGCAATACCATCGTATTGCGATGACAAATCAGCACAAACCGTTCCGGCAGCACCGACTGCGACGACCGCACCTTCGGATACGCCCGAAAAAGCGCCGATTGCAGTCGTACCGGAAGAAAAGTACGATTTCAAAACTGTGGCAGAGGGTGTGGAGATTGTCCATGACTTTGTTGTTCAGAATAAGGGGACTGCCGATCTGGAAATTCTGGCGGTCAGACCGGGCTGAGGCTGCACAGCAGCTTCCTATACGAAGCAGATCCCTCCCGGCGGCGAGGGAAAGATAACCTTAAAGGTGAATACGGAAGGTTTCGGGGGTAGATCGTTAAGCAAGGCGACATCTATCGAGACCAATGATAAAACAAATCCCAATCGGACGCTGATTATCACGGGGCAGGTCGGAAGCTTTGCAAAAATTGATCCCCGCAGAGTATCGTTAAACGGTACAACCGAGCAGGAACTCAATGCAAAGGTTACGATTGTTCCTGATCCGAAATACGCGTTCAAAGTGATTGAAGTCAAAGCGGAAAAAGGTGAGAACATCCGTGTAAAACTTCAGAAATCCGAAAACGGCGCTGCAACAGCTTATGTGATTGATGTGGATAACACCAAAACAAGCGCCGGGCGTTATACGGATAAGATTATTGTGAAAACAGACAGTACAATGCGACCCGAAATTCAGATTGATGTCTATGGGAATTTATTCGAGCCGCCTAAGAAAAAGCCATCATAAAAATTTCGGGAAATTTCTGATGCTTGCAGAGCATGATAATCATGCTGTTGCAGAAAATTACTTGAAGGAGTTGTGTATGAGAGCCAAAATGTGTTTTATCCTGTGCTGCATAATGTTTCTTGCAACACTGTCTTTTGCGGAAGACAAACCCTCTGCTGCGCCCGCGGCAAGCCCCGAAAAAGCACCTGCTATTGTTGTGCCTGAAGAAAAATACGAATTTCAGCCTGTAGTCGAAGGTGTTGAAGTTGTTCATGATTTTGTGATTCAAAATAAAGGGACAGCCGATTTGGAGATTCTGGCAGTCAAACCGACGTGCGGATGTACAGCCGCATCTTTTACCAAACAGATTCCTCCCGGCGGAGAAGGGAAAATCACGTTAAAACTCAATACCGAAGGCTATGGCGGCAGGGGCATGAATAAACCCACATTGGTCGAAACCAATGATAAGGCAAAGCCCAAACTGACGCTGACGATTGCCGGACCGGTCGAAAATTTTGCAAAAATCGATCCCCGCAGGGTATCGTTGAGCGGTACGACTGAGCAGGAACTCAAAGCAAAAGTTACCATTGCTCCCGAACAGAAGTATGCGTTCAAAGTTCTTGAAGTCAAAGCAGAAAGAGGCGAAAATATCCGCGTAAAGCTGGAAAAATCCGAAGACAGCACGAAATACACGATCCTTGTGGATAATCTCAAAAAGAATGCTGGTCGCTATGTGGACAGAATTATTGTCAAAACTGACAGCGTGATGCGCCCCGAAATTCAGATTGACGTCTATGGAAATCTGTTCGAACCTCCGAATAAGAAATCATGATGAAAACAATCCGGGCAATTATTTTCGACTGTGATGGCGTGATGTTCGAAACCTCTGAGGCAAATCGGGCATATTACAACCATATTCTGTCTCATTTCAACATGCCGCCGCTGACACAGGAACAGTTTGTGTATGCACATCAGCATACCGCAGATGAAGTCTTGCAGATGCTATTCAAGGATGAAACACAGCTTGAAGCGGCAAGAAATTTTCGGCGGCAGATGAGCTACGCGATGTTTATTCCGCACATGATTATCGAGCCGTTTCTCAAGCCTCTGCTCAATCGCCTGAGACCTCGATACAAAACCGCAGTGGCGACCAATCGCTCTGATACGATGGGCAGGGTATTGAAAGACTTCGGACTTGACGGACTGTTCGATATGGTGGTTACCTCTCTGGATGTGGTCAATCCCAAACCCCATCCCGAGCCCTTGCTGAAAATTCTGGAAAATTTCCAGATCAAGCCGGAACAGGCATTGTATGTCGGAGATTCGCCGGTGGATGAACTCGCGGCAAAAAGTGCGGGAGTTCCGTTGGTAGCATACAGCAATCCTGCTTTGGCGGCAGAGTATCATATCTCGGATCTCAGAGAAATCGAACGCATTCTGGAGCGGTAAATGCGGCGTTTTTTTTCAGACGCCCCGATGATTGTCGGACAAACAGCAATGATCACCGGCGCGGAGGTCAGGCATATCCGAAATGTGCTTCGCCTCAGTGTCGGTGATCGCATTACCCTGTTCAATGGCAAAGGACAGGAATTTCAAGCAGAAATTTCAAATATTTCTTCGGATCGCGTTGATACGATGATTCTTCAGTCTTCCGAGCCTTCCCGCGAATCTTTTGCTGAAATCATTATTGCTCAGGCATTTTTAAAAGAAAAAAAAATGGATGATCTGATTCGCCCCATAAGCGAACTGGGCATTACGCGATGGATTCCATTTATTGCGCAGCGCTCGGTTGCCAGACCCGATGACAAGCGACTTGCCTCGCGATATGAGCGATGGAACAGCATTGCCAGAGAATCTCTCAAACAATGCCGAAGAACCAAAATGCTTGAGATTGCCCCGCTCATGTCTTTCGAACAAATTCTGGATATCGGGCAATCCTGTGATATTAAGCTGATTTTCTGGGAAAACGCATCTGAGCCGATTCCGAATCAGGGCAGCCGGATTATGGCAATTATGGGTCCCGAAGGCGGATTCAGTCATGCGGAAATTGCAATGGCAAAACAAGCGGAATTCATCCCGATAACACTCGGAACCCGGATTCTGAGATCGGAAACCGCAGCGATTGCGGCAGCCAGTATCCTTCAATATCGGTTCGGAGATATGAATCCGAGTCAGAATAGCATTGCAAATCAGGTCTGAAAATGCTAAACAAGTCTTCAAAAGATCGTCTGCCATCCATATCTGACAAAGGGCTTTTACGATGATTTCCGTAAAAATTCAAAAAGGGTATTCTCTGAATATCGAAGGCAAACCCGCACCGGACATTCGGGAACTGAAAAAACCCGACAGCGTAGCAATGCTACCTGAAAAAATTCCGTTCATCAAACCTCGTCTTCTGGTAAAACCCGGATACACTGTGAAAATCGGCTCTCCGTTATTTGAAGACAAGCGTCAGCCGATGATTAAATTCTTATCACCGGGTGCAGGTAAAATCGCCAATATCCATTTCGGTCCCAGACGGATTGTCAAAGAAATTGTGATTGCTTTGGATAATCATGAGGAAGCGCTTGAATTTGCATCTTTTTCAGATAAGGATATTCAGAGCATCGAGCGGGAAAAACTGGTCAAAGCCATTTTAGCCGGAGGTTTGTGGCATCTGATCCGCGAACTTCCATTCAGAGATATTGCGCGTTATAAAATCGTTCCGCCTTCAATCATTGTCAGCCTCAGCAATAAAGAGCCATTTCAGCCCGAACCTCAGCTTTATCTCAAAGGCAAAGAGGATTTGTTGGTTTATGGTATTTCGGTTCTGAAAAAGCTTGCACCGAAGGTATGTGTGGTAGTTTCAAGCGACAAAGCGTATCTGCTCAGAGAGTTTCTGCTCAAACAGGAAAATATGATCACGCATCTGATCGAAGGAGAATATCCTGCCGATGATCCGGGTGTATTTCTCTATCATACCAAAACTTCTGCCGATGAAAATCGTTCATGGTATATTTCAGGGCAGAATTTGCTGCTGCTTGCCGAATTGCTGAAAACCGGACAATATCCTGTGGAAAGAACTGTCGTGCTTGCCGGAAGCTCTGTCAATGAATCCGGGTATTTCAGAACCCGGATCGGTGTCCCTCTGTCGCATATTGTTCAGAACAGAGCCTTGCTCAACGGTACTTCCCCGCGCTATGTGGCAGGCGGGATTCTGAGAGGATACACGGTTTCACCGGAAAGCTATCTGGGCATGTATGAAACCTCGCTGTCGCTGATTCCCGAAGGTCATGAACGGGAATTTATGGCATTCGTCAGACCGGGATTTGACAGACCCAGCTTTTCGCGTACCTTCCTGTCAATATTCAATAAATCTCCTTTCAAAATGACCGGCAGCCGTCACGGAGAAGAGCGTGCGTGCGTGGGCTGTAACAGTTGTGTGAAAGTCTGTCCGGTGGATATTCTGCCCAATTTTGCCTTCAAATGCGTCTTGGCGGATGAACTCGAAGAATCATTGGCACACGGTATGCTGGATTGCGTGGAATGCGGATTGTGCAGCTATGTCTGTCCCTCCAAAATCGAAATCTGCGATATTCTTAAAACCGCAAAGACAAAGTATTATCAGGAGCAGGCGCAATAAATGAATCTGTCTCCTTTTCCGCTCCGCGAAAACTTCCTCCGAAAAATCCGACTGCCACTTCTGTTGGAAAAGGTAAATTTTTTTTCTTTGCAATCCCTAAGGGCTTATGAGAGTTAAAGAAATTATATAGATGATAATACAGCATTCAGCATTCTTCTTCATCAGACAAGCCCGATTTTCCATAAAAAAATCCCCTCCGAGATCATCCCGAAGGGGAAAAGATTTTCGATATTAAGACTGCCTGAATGCCTTTGTCAGCGATGCATCCATAATTGCCTCATAACCATTCAGTTGTGCAATCACGGTCTGATTGTCATCCGAAAACGTAAAATCGCCTTTGATTTTACGCTCGCTGACCTCTCTGACGTTCAACACCGCAGTTACGCCTTCGGACGGAAACTGACTGCGATACTGCCGATAAGACGCTGCATAACTCGGCAAGGAGAGCTTGCCGCACTGCTCGAAGCACCAGACAATCGCCATCTGAAACGCGCAATCCAGAACCATCGGATCGCTGATCCAGCGGCTTCTAAGCGGCTCGCTCATCCATGCGGACGGAGATGGCGCAGGCGAAAGCTTTGCCACAATATGCTCCCGCGAACAACTCACAATTTCCCGAATGCCCCGAAGATCAACTCCGTGAAACAGAATATTTTCATATACTTCGCTCATACTTTTCGGATACGGCATGATTTCATTCGGCATTCTGATTGTCGGAGACGGATGAGACGGCGTATCGCTCAGAATTGCTTTTGCCCTGAAATGCGCTGCGTCCTGATGACCATTACCGCCATCTCTCAATTCTGTCGGAACTTCATAAAAACTGCCGTTTCGCTTGGCTTTTCCTGCCAGCAGACGGATCAGCCGTTTTTCTTCGCCAATTTTGATGCCCTGAAGCAGCCGGATATCATCCAAGCCGTGCAGGAAAAGTCCCGGATTTCCATGCAGCGCGCTGTGTCCGAGCCATTCGGTCATCAACGCAAACGGCACAACCGCTTTCCCATTCAGGATATGTGATCGCAGCACAGGAATCTGCTCAATATTGATTTCACGTTTTGCCGTTACGGATAAAGGTTCGATTGTAGGGGTTGTCTCCTGCGGCAACCCGAAGCCTGATCCGATCACCACCTCGGCAGAAGAATTTCCGCCCGATCTCATTTCCGAGATCATCGCAGCCGCGCCGTCCCGAATCGGAATCAGCGAAACACCCTGACGCTCGAATTCCCGCTTCAATCCCGGCGATACCATGCCGCCATCCCAAGGTCCCCAATTGATGGAAATCACCCGGCAATCGTTGCGTGATACTGCCTCTCTCTGAGCCATTTTATTCAGCACTTCATTGGCTACAGCATAATCTGACTGCCCTTTGTTGCCGAACCGAGCGCTGACCGATGAAAACAGCACAATATATTTCAGGGAATCATGTTTTGTTGCCTCGAACAGCGTTCTCAATCCTCTGACTTTGGTAGCAAATACCCGATCAAATTGTTCGGCAGTTTTATCCACGATCAGACGATCTTCCAAAACGCCTGCACCATGAATAATGGCTTTGATTGTGCCGTATTGCTGCCGAACCTCATTCAGAATCGGCTCGATGCTGCTCATTTCCCGAACATCGGCAGAGCGGTATATCGCGGTAACACCCAAATTTTTCAAACGATCCAGCGTATTTACAATCTCCCGGTTTGCCTGATATCGTTTGAATGCTTTTTCCACCTGCATCGGCGAGGCTTTGCCGGAAAATTCATGCTCCAGAATTGCCCGCTTCATCTGAGCCTCATCAGATAAAGCACTCAGCCATTCCGGTTCCGAGCTCGGCTCTGGCGAGCGTCCCAGCAGCAGCATCACCGGAGATGAATATTTTGCCAATTCACAGGCAGCTTCCGCAGTAACCCCTCTTGCACCGCCGCTAATCACCACGACATCACCGGAATCAAGTGCAAGTTCTCCGTCAGGATAGGGCGCGGATTCAAGACTCATACCGAATCGCTGTCCGTTGCGAATCCCGATTTCAACCGGGCTGCGGGAAAGAATTTCTGCCGCAATCATGGTTGCAATATCGGGATTTTCTTTATCTTCCGGTGCAATATCAATCGCATGACAGCACACGCCCTGCCACTCGATAGCAGCGGTTTTCACAAGCCCGGCAAGCCCGCCCGGAATCGGATTTTCAATGCCATTTCCGCCAAATCCGAAAACTCCGTCCATTGCGGTAATTGACACAAAAACCGCGCCGCCGTCTTTGGCAGACTGCACGATCTCATTGCCGTATTTCTTTGCCAGAAGAAACGCTTGTTTCAAGGCATTGTCATCAAAGCTGCCGCTTGTTCCCAAAATCACCAGTCCGCCGATATCCGTCATATCCGGCGGTATCGAAGGAGAAATCACCTCGCTCTGAATATTCAATGATTCAAAGGCACTTACCAAAGATGCGGTCAGAGCGGTTCCGTCATCGGCAATAAGTACCTTACGCGCGAAAGGGAGCGCGTAAGCTTCTCCTTTCTCATGCAGCGGTGTCGGAGATACGATTCTCCGTTCCACACCCGGATTGAGTTCGGAAATATCCGACTTTACACTACTTTGTGCCTCAGTATTTCCATTTCCATTCGACAGATACTGCACAATCTGCCCCAACGTCTTCAGCGTTCCCATCATTTCAGGAGAAATCGTGGGAAGTCCGGGCATTTTCTCCTCGAATGACGAGAGAATCTCAACCCGCTTGATCGAGTCAATCCCCAAATCTGCGTCGATATCCATTTCCAAAGACAGCATTTCGGTCGGATAGCCGGTCAGATGGCTGACAACACTCAGAAGCGTATCCGTGATTTTCGCCTGATTGCCATTATTCGAAGGCGGAACGATTGCAATCGCCGGTTCTGATTTCTGAGTGCTTTGTGCCTTTGTGCCTTTGTGCCTTTGTGCCTCACCATTTCCATTCCCATTCGAC
>CAZMDM010000058.1:0-12228 GCA_964564775.1 uncultured Desulfonema sp.
TACCGATACTCAGCCATATCTTGAGAAATACGGAAATATGAATTTTTTTCATAGAATTTGCCTTTAAAAGCCTTTAAAATAAGGTGTATAAAAATTATTATTTTAAATAATAAAAAAATAACTGTCAATAAAAATCACTAACTTCGGTGATTCAAGATAAAAATTATATCGAATCTGAATACAATTGTTCGAATGGTTAAAAAGCGTCTGAAGTATTGAATTATCAGATGAAACACTTTACAGCAAAGACGATAAGGGATATATTGCCAATATGACGATGTCGGATAAGGAGAAAGCATGCGTAAAAGAATAAAAAGTTTATCGGTAAAGATTGCAATCGGATTCACTATGCTGATTATTTTCATGATTATCGTATCGCTTGTTGCGTGGAGAGGGTTCAACAGCTTGGATATCGGGCTGTCTTCATACCGGAGTCTGGTCAGCGATACGGATATGTCGGGACAGATTCAGGTCAGATTTCTGGCGGTGCGATCCGAGCTCAGAAATTTTCTGATCCGAGGAGATGATTCTGCCCAACAGAATTACAAGGAAGCTTGGGAAAAAATGGAAGATGTTCTCAGACGGGCGAAAGAGCAGATCAGAGAATCCAAGAGAGCAGGTATTGTTCAGGAGGTAGATAAAGAGGCAAATAAATATAACGACAATGCTGAAAAAATCATCGGATATACACAAGATCAGAAAAATAAGGTGGAAAATATCATCCGGGTCAGAGGAACCTCGATGGAAAAGGGTCTGACCGATATGATGCTGTCTGCCAAACAGGATGACGACATGGATGGCAATTACTATTCAAGCCTTGCTCTGCGCCATCTTTTGCTGGTCAGACTGTATGTATCCGAGTTTATTGATGCAAATGAAAAAGCCGGTGAAAAAGAACAGGTGTATTCCGAGTTTTCCGGTCTTCAGGAAAATCTGAGAAGACTCGGCAAGTTCACGGAACACCCGACCCGGCTGAAGCTCCTGAAATCCGTATCAGATGACAGTGAGATTTACATCAGGACTTTTGATGAAATCGTGAAAATTGTCGAGGCACGGAGAGTGATTTCGGAAGCCAATATTCAGATCGGCGATATGATCGTTCAGAAATCCGGCGAAATCAATCTCAATGTCAGAACGGATCAGGATAAGATCGGAACCCAGCTTACCGCATCCGGCAAAACCAATATCCGCAACATCGTTGTCATCGGCATCATTGCGCTGGTTATGGGACTTTATATTGCTTTATTCATCATAAGAAGTATTCAGAGAGGAATTGCCTATGCCGTTACAGTTACCCGCTCGGTCGCGGAGGGCAATCTGACAGACGATATTCGGATCGAAAGACAGGATGAAATCGGAGAACTTCTTGAAAATATGAAGGATATGGTTGAGATCATCAGAGAGAGGTCTCAGATCGTCAGACAGATCGCGAACGGAGACATGGACGCAGAAGCCAGGATTCTTTCCGATAAAGATATTTTGGGACAATCTTTGCTGATGATGACGAGTGTGGCAAAAGAACGCGCACGGATGGTAAAGCGATTTTCTGACGGCGATCTGACGGTCAATGCCCAAGTGCTTTCGGATAAAGATGAACTGGGGAAATCTCTTGCGCTGATGGTGGATGTGGCAAAAGAGCGCGCCTCTATGGTCAGACAGTTTTCAGACGGCGATCTGGGCGTCAGTATGAAAATTCTTTCGGATAAAGATGAACTGGGACGATCTCTTGCGCTGATGGTGAATGTGGCAAAAGAGCGCGCCTCTATGGTCAGACAGTTTGCAGACGGCGATCTGGGCGTCAGTATGAAAATTCTCTCGGATAAAGATGAACTGGGACGATCTCTTGCGCTGATGGTGGAGGTAGCAAAAGAACGATCTCAGATGGTTCAACGCATTGCAGATGGCGATCTGACAGTGGATATGAAAATACTTTCGGATAAAGATGTGTTGGGACAATCTCTTTTTCAGATGATCGAAAAACTATCTGAAATTGTATCTGAAACAATATCCGCAGCAGATAGCGTGGCAACCGCAAGTCAGCAGATAAGTGCCAGTTTGGAAAATATGACCCAGGGAGCAGCGGAACAAGCTGGCGCTGCCGAGCAGGTATCGTCCTCTATGGACGAAATGGTATCCACCATCAGACAGAATGCCGATAATGCGTCCGAAACCGAAAAAATTGCCATGAAATCCGCTCAGGATGCCCGTGAAGGTGGGAAGGCAGTAGTTGAAACGGTAGCAGCAATGAAAGGGATTGCAGAAAAAGTTTCATTTATCGAAGAAATCGCTCGTCAGACCAATCTGCTGGCACTGAATGCGGCTATCGAAGCAGCCCGGGCAGGAGAATATGGAAAAGGATTTGCGGTAGTAGCTTCGGAGGTGCGTAAACTTTCCGAGCGATCTCAGAATGCTGCAACAGAAATTATCAAATTATCCGCAAGCTGTGTGAAAATTTCGGAAAACGCTGGGGATATACTGAGCAACCTGATTCCCGGCATTCAGAGAACCTCGGAACTGGTTCAGGAAATCAGCGTGGCAAGCAGCGAGCAAAGCAGCGGAGCCGAACAGATTTTCAAAGCGGTTCAGCAGTTGGACACAGTCATTCAGCAAAATGTGAGCCTGTCGGAGGAAATGGCTTCGACTGCCGAAGAACTGGCAGCTCAGGCGGAGTTGCTTCAGGGTAAGATCAATTTTTTTACACTCACTAATTCGGATAAAACAGAAAAGCCACCCATGAAAAAGATTCAAAGAAAGGTCGAATTCGGACATTCGGACATCAGAGAGATTTGTAAAGCCGGAAAAATAAAATCTGATGACAAACCATCCGAAACAATGCTAAAAAAGAAAAAGGTCGGACATAACGGTAATTTTGAACATTTCTGAGTCATTTTTCAAACGATTATGGAAAGGAAACGTATCATGAAAAAAGCAGGATTCGGAAAGATGGCAGTATTGGTAATGGTTGCAGCAGTGTTTTCGTTTTTGCTGCTCAATACGGCAGAAAGTGCTGAACCCCTTGACATCGGAAGTATGTACAAAGCTCCTCTTTCAAACCAAGAAAATACCGGGCTAATCGATAAAATTGTCAAGGAAGCGTTTTACAGAATAGGAGCAAAAATCAACATTGTTCCAGTTGACGGTAAAACCGCCTTGGAAAAAGCCGATAAAGGACTTTATGACGGTGATATTATGCGAGTCGGAGAAGGGGTTATCACGGAGAAATATCCCAATCTGATTCAGGTTCCCGAGACATTTTATACTTTTGAATTCGTCGGATTCAGCAAAACCCTGAATGTTCCGATGACCGGATGGGAAGGATTGAAACCATACAAAGTCGGAATCGCTACCGGATGGGTGATTTTGGAGAATAACGTCAGAAATGAAAATACAAAAGGCGTAAATAAGATTACCGGTATTTTCGATCTGTTCAACAGCATCATAAAAGGAGAATCCGACCTTGTTATTTATGAGCGCCTGATGGGATATGAAACTATCAGAGAAGCGGGGATGTCGGATATTCATGTTCTTGAGCCTCCGCTTATCAGTAAACCGATGTTTTTGTATCTGCACAAAAAACATCAGGATTTGGTCCCAAAACTAGCTACTGCCATCAGTGATATGAAAAAAGACGGAACTATCCCGAAATTGCTGGCAGAAACTTTGGGAAAGTATAAAAAGTAATATCCGAATGAACTCATCGAATAATGAAATAGTGCCTTGATTTAAAATGATTTTTTTATCATAGTCAATTCTCAGGCACTGGCTCGTACTTCTGAATGGTTTGCAATTTCTGATTTGAATTTCAATGCAATTTTGATAATATGAATGCAATTTTATCTCTGAAATCTTTTCAAAATAAGGTATCTGAAATGAACATAAGACTTTATACGCATTCGGATCAGGAAATCTGGGATTCTTATGTTATAGATCATCCCGAAGGCACATTTTTTCATCTGAGCGGCTGGAAAACACTGGTGGAATCTTCATTCGGACATGAATCGTTTTATCTGATGGCAGAAGATCATCACCGGCTCAGAGGCGTATTTCCGCTATTTTCGGTCAAAAGCCTCTTGTTCGGGCGCTCGATGGTCTCTGTGCCGTTTGCAGCCTACGGCGGTATTCTGGCAGATACGGAAGATGCCAAAGCCGCGCTGTATCAGAAAGCTGTGGAACTGACTCAGGAGCATCATCTGGATTATCTGGAACTCAGAAATGAAAAACAGCCTATGCCGGGCTTGCCTGAAAAGGATTTGTATGTGGTGTTCAAGAAAGAAATTTCAGCAGATAATGACAAAAATTTCAATGCAATCCCCAAAAAAGCCCGGCGCATGATCCGGCTCGGTATCAAGCATGAACTGAAAGGCGTGTTCGGTCGTGAAGAATTGCTGAATGATTTTTACGGGCTGTTCGCATTCAATTATCACCGGCTTGGAACACCGGTATTTTCAAAATCTTACCTCAAAAATATTTTAAAAACTTTCCGGCATAAATGCGATCTTCTGGTGATTTACAAAGATCAGCAGCCCTTATCCGGTGTTCTGACATTTTACTATAAAGATCAGGTGATTCCGTATTATTCCGGTGCGTATCCCGAAGCACAGGATTGGGCGGCAAATGACTATTTATACTGGATATTGATGAGCAATGCTGCGGAAAGAGGCTGTCGGATATTCGATTATGGCAGAAGCAAAAAAGAAACAGGTCCGTATCATTTCAAGCGGCATTGGGGTTTTGAGCCGAAGCCTCTGCATTATCAGTATTATCTCAACCGTTTATCGGAAATGCCCAATATCAGTCCGGCAAACCCGAAATACCGGCGCAAAATCGAAATGTGGAAAAAACTGCCGATATGGTTGGTCAATCTGATCGGTCCTCAGATTGTCAAGTATGTGCCGTAAGAAAGGCCCGCCCGAAACAAAACTCTCCTTCCAGATTGAACTCCGAACATACATCTGATTATACTAACAGTTGACAAAGCCCTATAAAGCCACTATCAATAAGATTCAGAATCATTATGGATCGTATGAGTTTTGAACAGAAAGGATTACAGCTATGAAAATTGCAGTCAGCGGCAAAGGCGGCGTGGGAAAAACCACCTTTTCTGCTTTAATGATACGCACATTCAACGAAGAAGGCAGGCATGTATTGGCGATTGACGCGGATCCCGACGCGAACCTTGCAGGCGCATTGGGTATCAAGGATGCGGATAAAATCGTACCGATAGCGGAAATGAAGGAACTGATTTTTGAGCGAACCGGCGCGCAGGCGGGAACCATCGGCGGATTTTTCAAACTCAACCCCAAAGTGGATGATCTGCCGGATACTTTGTCCGCCAAACTCGATAATATCAAACTGATGCGGCTGGGCGGCGTCAAAAAAGGCGGCTCCGGTTGTATCTGTCCTGAAAGCACGCTGCTCAAGGTGCTGGTCATGCACATTGTTCTGATCAGAAACGAAGTGGTGGTGATGGACATGGAAGCCGGTATCGAACATCTGGGCAGAGGCACGGCTCAGGCAGTCAACAAGCTGATCGTGGTGGTCGAACCGGGGCGGCGCAGCATTGATACTGCCGAGCATATCAAGGTGCTGGCATCTGAGATCGGGCTGAAAAATATCGCAATTGTCGGCAATAAAATCCGCAATAAAGAGGATGAGGACTTTATCCGGCAGCATCTGAAGGACTTTCAGATTCTCGGATTCATGCCTTATGATCCGAAACTGATCGAGGCGGATGTGAAAGGCTTTTCACCGTTTGATACGGATTCCGCTGCCAAAGCAGCTGTCAGAGAAATGATCGGAAGGATATGATGCCGGAACAATCCAAACCCAAACCTGTTTTCAGACGAAAACGGCGGAGCAGATCGGATATTCCCCAAATCAAGCCGTCTGCGGACAAAGGGCTTAAACGGGTTTTTGCCGAAATCGGCATACCGGAAAAAACGCCGTTTACGCCTGATCCCTTTCAGTTGAAGGCTATTGCAGCGATTGAAAAAGCAGATTGTCTGGTAACCGCGCCGACAGGTGCGGGCAAAACATGGATTGCCGAAAAAGCCATTGCCAAAATCCGGGAACAGGGAGGAAGATCATGGTATGCTTCTCCCTTAAAAGCCCTGAGCAATGCCAAATTCGCAGAGTTTTCAGAAATCTTCGGTCCTGAAAATGTCGGTATTCTCACTGGAGACCGAAAAGAAAACCCGGACGCGTCCGTGATTGTCGGCACAACCGAAATTTTGCGAAATCAGTTGTATGATGCCATGCACAGAGGAGAAACGCTGGCTGCGGATTTTGTGGTATTGGATGAGGCGCATTTTCTGGGAGACGAAGATCGGGGCGTGGTCTGGGAGGAAATTATGATTTATCTGCCTTCCCGGATTCCGATGCTGATGCTGTCTGCCACCATCGGCAATGCTCATCAGATTGCGGAATGGCTGTCATTTATCCGCTCCAAGCCCTGTGTAGTGATTGAGGAAAACAAACGCCCGGTTCCTCTGTATTCTCTGGTGCTGCATCCTTCGGGAATGCTGCTGCCGCTTATGTCTCACAAGGGGAAAAAAGGCATTTATCATAAAGTCTTGGAATATATCAATTCTAAAAATCCGCCGGTATTTGCACCAGCGAGACTTCTGCCGCCGATGGGAGAAATTCTGCGAGTGCTGAGAAAGTACGATCTGCTGCCCGCTATTTTCTTTCTGAAATCTCGTGCAGATTGCGATCACGCGTTGGATTTGTGCGATGATAATTTTATCGAAGATGTGGCACGCAAAAATAAGCTGCGTGAACGGGTCCGGGAATTTGCCGCGCAGAGTTCCCATATTGCCCATCATCGCCAAAGATGGGAATTGGAACATCTGGGTGTGGGCGCTCATCACAGCGGGCAGCTTCCTTCGTGGAAACTCATGCTGGAAACCCTGATGACCGAAGGACTGCTGGATGCCGTGTTTGCCACTTCGACCGTAGCCGCCGGAGTCAATTTTCCCGCGCGCACCATTGTATTTCTCAATTCGGATCGCTTCAACGGCAGAGAATTTGCACCCCTGACCTCCACCGAATTTCATCAGATGACCGGAAGAGCCGGAAGACGCGGCATGGATCAGATCGGCTTTGCAGTCGCGATTCCAGGAAAATTCATGGATATTTCACTGATTTCCAAGCTGATTTCCAGTCCGCCCTCAGATGTGAAAAGTCAGATCAGAATCAATTTTTCAATGGTGCTGAATCTACTGCTTTCCCATGAACCCGCGCAGATCGAGGATTTGCTCCGAAAATCTTTTGCCGCGTATCTGATTGCCAAACAGGGCTATAAAAAGAAACCCATGGAAAATTCGGCACATAAAAGCCTGAGAACTGAGTTTATCAAACATTTGAATTTTCTGAAAGAAACCGGATATGTAACGCAGGAGGGCAGATTGTCCGAAGACGGAATCTGGGCATCCCAGCTTCGGGTGGATCAGCCATTGATGATTGCGGAAGGTTTTCGCAACAAGGTGTTTCCCGATCACGACCCTGCTCTGCTGGCAGCCATTATCACCACCTTTGTCAATGAACGCGAAACCGATGACCGGATTGACAAAGAGCTGGTTCCCAAAGAGCTTTCTGAAAGCTTTACAACGATGCGACTGGGTTTGAAAGAATTTATCAAGCTTTGTTTCTTGAGAAAATTCGAGGTCAGACCCCTATTTTTCCGTCCGGCAGTTGCGATTTATGCGTGGGCAAAAGGCGAAACTTGGGAAAATACGGTAAAAATTTCCGAAATTGATGAAGGCAACTTTGCTATGCTGATTTTGCGAACTGCGGATAATCTGCGTCATATCCGAAACTTGGCAGAAGTTTTTCCGCAGGCTGCCCAGACTGCGGCAGATGCAATCCGACTGATTCTGCGCGATCCGGTGATTGCGGAATATGAGTTATAAGCGGATTATCTGATGAGGTTCTTGTTTTACTGATTCACTTAAAGAGCAAGCCGGCGACGTTCTGATTGCAGCATGACACCGTTTACCTCACCGGCTTGATATTGTGAATCAGCTTCTCACCTGACCATCCCCGAACACCACGAACTTGGTGGTTGTCAGTTCTTCCAAGCCCATGGGACCGAACGCGTGAAGTTTGGATGTGCTGATGCCGATTTCCGCGCCGAGTCCGAGTTGTCCGCCGTCATTGAAGCGGGTTGAGGCATTGACCAGTACGACCGAAGAATCGGCTTCCCGCACAAAGCGTCTTGCCCGTTCATAATTCGAAGTTACAATAGCCTCGGTGTGATTGGAACTGTATTTGGCAATATGAGCAAGCGCTTCATCCATATTCTCCACCACTCTGACCGCAAGAATCAGATCGAGATATTCTGCGGGCCAATCTTCTTCCACCGCGGGCTTTGCCTGTGGCACGACACGGCAGGTTTCGGGACATCCGCGCAATTCTACTTTTGCATCCGTAAACTTCTTTGCCATTCTGGGCAGAAACTCTTTGGCAACGGATTTGTGAACCAGCAGGGTTTCCATCGCGTTGCACACGCCGGGACGCTGCACTTTGGCATTGAAGCATATTGTCTCTGCCATATCGAAGTCCGCGCTTTCATCCACAAATACATGGCACACGCCTTTGTAATGCTTGAGTACCGGAATTTTGGAATTTTCAACCACAAAGCGGATCAAGCCTTCGCCGCCTCTGGGAATAATCAGATCAATGTATTCTTCCATACTCAGCAGAGTCAGCACTGCTTCACGCTCCCGAACCGGCACCAGTTGAATGGCTTTTTCGGGAAGCCCTTCGCTTCTGAGAACATCGGCAATGATACTGGCAAGAATCTGATTGGAATGAAACGCCTCTGATCCGCCTCTGAGAATTACCGCATTTCCGGCTTTGAAGCATAACCCTGCCGCATCCACGGTAACATTAGGGCGGGATTCATAAATCATGCCGATAACGCCTAACGGAATCCGCATTTTGGACACTTCGAGTCCGTTGGGACGTTTCCATGTTTTGCTGATTTCCCCGACCGGGTCTGGCAATTGTGCCACTTCCCGAAGCCCGTCTGCCATAGATTGGATGGTCGCGTCTTTGACCGTCAGGCGATCCATCATAGCAGCAGACAAGCCCATAGATTTTCCGCGTTCCAAATCTTTCTGATTTTCAGCTTTGATAACGGACGCGGCTGCTTCGAGTTTCTCGGCAATACTCAGCAGAGCCTTGTTTTTTTTCTGCGACGAACATTTTGCCATCAGTGCGGCAGCCGATTTTGCCGATTTTGCCATATCAACGATTACGGATTCGATGCTCATTCTTTGTTCTCCCTCATAGTAAGCCTCTCACCTGATACGCAGTTGAAAAAAATAATAACAGTTTATACGAATTTATCATAAATTGGCAGTTTATCAAGAAAAAAAAATCTCGGATACAATCACCTCCGAGAGCAGTTAGATCAGTCAATAGAATACGACTGCTGATTTTCAGATTGCGAGTGATGATCTGAAGATTCGGAGTATAACGCACTTTATACAGTTGAAAAAAATTCAGTAACAGTTTAATATCATTTCAAGCTATGCCTGAATGATTCCCGGTGAAATAAGCGGGCAACGTCTGCAAATTTTTCAAATGTGCAAGGTGAGTTACAGACCGATATGTCCGATGATCTCAGATACATCATCGAAAGCCTCTTGTTTATCTCCAAAGAGCCTCTGACCATCGAGCGCTTCAGGTCGGTTCTAGGGATGGAAAATGGACTACGTATCCGAAATGCTCTCAAGCAGTTATCCGAAGAATACGAAGCTCGTGGAGGCGGATTTTTCCTAAGCGAAGTCGCGGGCGGATTTCAGCTTCGTACCCGCCCCGAATACAAAGACCAGATCAAAAAACTGGTGCAGAGTTCTCCCCCGCGTCTGAGCAAAGCATCGTTGGAAACGCTTGCGATCATCGCCTACAAACAGCCGATTATCCGTGCGGATATCGAAATGATCCGAGGGGTTGATTCCGGTGCGATTATCCGTATGCTCTTGGAAAAAAAACTGATCCGGGTGTTGGGAAGAAAAGAAATTCCGGGTCGCCCCATGATTTATGCCACCACCAAGCATTTTCTGGAGGTATTTGATCTGAAAGATTTGAAAGACCTGCCATCGCCCAAAGAATTCGGCGAACTGAGGCAGTCGCCGGATAGCGGAAATCAGTTGCCGGTCGGAATCCTATCGGATGATGTCGCGAATGATGAGACGTCTCAGTCAACTCCCGACTTAACACTTAAGATCTGACACCTAACACATTATTATGAATCAGTTCAAATGGTATTATCATCCTATTTTTGTGTTTGTATTTTCCATTATAGCTCTGGCTCTATCATTATTTCTTTATATTTACTGGTATATGGAAGTCAGTGTGGGATTCCGAGCTACTGTGGAGCGATTTAATCTCGATACGAATCAAGTACTTAAATCTCAGACATGGATTGTGATTTTAGTACTTTCGATTCTGGTTGCGATTATTCTGATCGGAATATTTACGATTTTTGTCTATGCTCAGAAAACAATTCAGCTTTACCGGCTTCAGAACAATTTTATCAGCAATTTCACGCATGAGTTGAAAACACCGGTAACTTCTCTGAAACTATATTTGGAAACCTTTCTCAAACATGAGCTGCCTAGAGAAGAGCGATGCAGATATCTGCGATACATGATTCGGGATGCGGAACGCTTATCAGACAATATCAACCGGATTCTCAATCTGTCCCGTATCGAAAGCAACAGTTACAGCGGCGAATTTACACGAACCGATGTTTATGAATTTATCTGCTCTTATCTGGAAAAAACTGCTCATCTGTTTCAGCATTGTACCATAACGCTTCATCCTTTTTCCGAAACTCCTGTATTTTATCCGATCAATTCGGTACTATTCGAAATGCTGTTGAACAATCTGCTGTCCAATGCACTCAAATACAATCGCTCCGAAGCTCCACGCATAGATATCCGATTTGAAACGACAAAACGATATTTGCATATCCGATTCGAGGATAACGGGATCGGCATTGAAAAGCCGGAAATCCGAAAAATTTTCAGAAAATTTTATCAGGTCGGCAAATCAGATGATATGACGGCAAAGGGCAGCGGACTCGGACTTTATCTTGTTCAAAGTATAGCCAAAATCCATAAAGGAAAAGTTACTGCCGAAAGTCAGGGGGCTGGAAAGGGTTCGACATTTATTCTGATATTACCGTATAAAGCCAATGCTGTTTCACCTTCAGAAATGTTATTAAAAAATAAGTAAGCCGAGCGATTATTGCCCGGCTATACACTGAATTATCCCGGAAAAGATCAGACTTTCTTTCGGTTTTCAGGTCTCAATGCCCGAACCGCAGCACCGGCTCTCCACATTTCCGAATTTCGGATCGCATCAAGTTCTTTGGCAAGCTTTTCGCGATAATCCGGCGCGCTGTTCGAATCAATAGAACGCTGGCTTTCTTTGCCGGATCTGACGCTTTCATACAATTCTTTGAAAACAGGCGCAACCGCATCCCGGAATTTCGGCGCCCAGTCCAATGCCCCGCGCTGTGCAGTCGTGCTGCAATTGGCAAACATCCAATCCATGCCGTTTTCCGCCACCAGACGAATCAGGCTCTGCGTCAGTTCTTCAACCGTCTCGTTAAATGCCTCGCTGGGCGTATGTCCGTTCTGGCGCAGAATATTGTATTGCGCCTCCATGGTTCCGGCAAGACAGCCCATCAAAACACCGCGCTCGCCAGTCAGATCGCTATAAACTTCCTTTTCAAAGGTCGTATGGAACAGATAGCCCGATCCGATGGCAATGCCCAGAGCAATGGTTCTTTCTTTGGCGCGCCCTGTGAAATCCTGATGAATCGCAAAACTGGAGTTGATGCCGCTTCCTGCCAGAAAATTTCTGCGAACCGTTGTACCGGAGCCTTTTGGCGCAACCAGAATCACATCCACATTATCCGGCGGAATAATTCCGGTCTGATCTTTATACACCACGCCGAAGCCGTGCGAAAAATACAAGGCATCGCCTTTGTTCAGACAGGGTTTGATTTTGCCCCACATCGAAACCTGTCCCGCATCGGACAGAAGATACTGAATCACTGTCCCTCTTTTGGCAGCTTCTTCAATCGGAAACAGGGTTTTGCCCGGCACAAATCCGTCAGCAATTGCGCGATCCCAAGATTTGCCGCCTTCCCGCTGTCCCACGATCACGTTGATGCCGTTATCTTTCATGTTCAATGCCTGTCCGGGTCCC
>CAZMDM010000059.1:0-1605 GCA_964564775.1 uncultured Desulfonema sp.
TCTACCGTGGGCAGTCTCCAACCGTAATATTTTCCATTCACCGGAACACCCGGAAGCGTATTGAGATATGTAGCGATATTCGCCCACATATTTGTTGCGGATCCGGGCGTTTTTTGCCATATCAGACCGCTGTTGTTATCCGTAACAACATTCCGGGTATTATCCGCCGTGAAACTCGGAGTCGGCAAAGCCCCTCCTCTGACTGCAATAACACGATTCAAGGCTGATTTAATCAATCCGGCATCAACGCCGTTGAGAAAGTTGATGTACCATCTTTTGGTATAAACAGGATTTTCAGGATTACTATAGTCAACACCATCTATCATATAAATCGTAGATGTCCAATATTGATTGTTAGTGATATTCGGAAAATAGTCGGAATTGATCGCGGGTGAAGTTTTTCCAAAATCAATAAGCGTCTGCAATTCCCTGATAGTCGGAAGCCTCCAATCACTGTTACCGCCCAATACCAAACTTTCAGTGTATGCTTCAGCATCATCCCAAGTGTAAGTCTGATCTTTATTTGAAGCGGTTTTTCTCTCCCAGATCAGATTGGTAACATTATCTTTCACCATCACACACGCCGCATCATCGGTTGTCTGCTGTCCGGCAGCATCGAGTTTTATGAAAGCGGCAAACGCAGAATTACTGCAAGATACCGCAACTATTGTACAAATCAGTGCAAAAATCAGCTTTTTCATGGCGATTTCCTTTCATCTGTAAAAAAAATTAACGCATACGGTTTTCAGAGATAATCATGCAAAAAATAAGCCATGATGTGCTATCTGCGATATTCGTGCTGAAACTCTTTATCATAAAGCTTTGAATAATGCGTCATTTCACTGATGCTGACCTCCAAAACCTTTCCGACAATAATGACTGCCTGATGCGTGATCTGATTGTCCCGAACAGTTTGAGAAAGTTTTGATAGGGTTGTCCAGAATATTTTCTGATCCGGCTGGCTCACGCGAAATGCCACTACACAAGGCGCATCCGCACCGTAAGCTTTTTTCAGAATATTTTCAACCTCATCAATCAGACGGATGCTGAGATAGATTGCCATTGTCGTCTGATGACTTGCCAGAAGTTCCAAAGATTCTTTTTCCGGCACCGGCGTTCTGCCTGCCATGCGGGTCAGAATCAGGGTCTGAGACACCTGAGGCAGCGTATATTCGATGCCCATTGCGGCAGCCGCGGCAAATGCTGCGGTAACACCGGGAATCACGGTATAGGGAATATCCTGTTTGGCAAGTTCTGCCATCTGCTCGAAAATCGCGCCGTAAAGACTCGGATCGCCGGTATGCAGCCGGACAACCCGTTTGCCATCTTGATACGCGTTTTGAATTTCAGCAATAATGTCTTCCAGCACCATCGAGGCGCTGTTCATCTTCACTGCTTCGGGTTTTGCCCAAATCAGCACAGCTTCGGGAACCAAAGATCCCGCGTAGATAATCAGATCGGCTTCTGCCAAGGCACGCTGTGCTTTTATGGTCATCAGTTCGGGATCACCGGGTCCCGCTCCTGCAAAGATTACCGGATAAAGCTTCATAACAATTCTGTTTTACTCCTTTTGGCTGAAATGATCCACACCGGATTTAACGCGTC
>CAZMDM010000060.1:0-9758 GCA_964564775.1 uncultured Desulfonema sp.
GAAAGTCCACCACTACGCGACAAAGTAACGGCTTCGACAATAAAATGACAGCGGATAGTCCATGGTTTTGGTCCGACTGCCATGCTGATGCCGATTTCCCGTGTCCGCTCGGTTACGGAAACCAGCATGACATTCATAATGCCGATACCGCCGACCACCAGAGATACCGATGCAATCGCACCAAGCAGAATGGTCATGATTTTTGCGGACTGTTCCGCAGCCTGCATGATCTGGGTCAGATTTCTGACCGTAAAATCGTTATCCTGCTTTGGTCCGATGCGGTGCCTCTGTCTTAACAGTTCATTGATCTGCTTTTCGGCATCCGGCAGGCTTTCCGTGCTTCTGGCTTTGACCATAATCACTCTGACCATTCCGGCAAACGCGGTTCCGAAAATTTTTTTCTGAGCTGTCGTAACCGGAATATAGATAGTATCATCCTGATCCTGTCCGTTGGGCGTCTGTCCTTTTTCCGCAAGCACGCCGACAATCGTGAACGGTACATTTTTGATACGGATAATCTGCCCCACAGGATTGATGTCTCCGAACAGATTTTCAATTACGGTCTTGCCGATCAGACATACTTTGGTTGCGGTTTTGACATCCTGATCCGTGAAATTCCGCCCGGATTCAACGGGCCAATCCCGGACATTGAGAATACTCGGCGTTGTTCCCTGAACATTGGTTGACCAGTTGCGGTTGCTATACATCACCTGTGCCACGCCATTGAGGATCGGCGCGGTATCTTCGACAGCCGAGCATTCTTTGGCAATAGCAATCGAATCCGCAAAAGAAAGGGTCTGATGACTGCCGCTGCCCATTCTGACGCCGCCGGAGGTGCTGGCTCCCGGAAGAACGATGAGCAGATTGCTTCCTACACTGGCAATCTGCTGAGCAATCTGCTGGCTCGCACCTGAGCCTACGGCAAGCATGGCAATCACCGCTCCCACGCCGATGACGATTCCCAGCACTGTCAGCGCGGAACGCATTTTGTTCACTTTCAATGCTCTGAAAGATATTCGGATCGCTGAAAACATGGCTTATTCCTTTTTGACCTCATCGCTGACAACAACGCCATCCATGAATCGAATGATCCGCTTGCCATACGCGGCAATATCCGGCTCGTGGGTTACCAGAATAATCGTAATTCCCGAATCCCGGTTCAGTCTGACAAACAGATCCAGAATTTCATAGCTGGTTTTGGAATCCAGATTTCCGGTAGGCTCGTCCGCCAGAATAATCGGAACATGGTTGACCAATGCCCGTGCGATTGCCACGCGCTGCTGCTGTCCGCCGGACATCTGATTCGGATGATGATGTTCTCTGCCTTCCAAGCCCACGCTTTTCAATGCCTCAATCGAACGCCGCTTTCTTTCGGACGCGGGAACAGCGCTATACACCAGAGGAAGCTCGACATTTTCGATTGCCGAAGTTCGCGACAGCAGATTAAATCCCTGAAACACGAATCCGATGGTTTTGTTGCGAATTGCTGCCAGTTGATCCCGGTTCAGCCGGCTCACATCCGCTCCGTCCAAAAAATATTGTCCCCCGGACGGAACATCCAGACATCCGAGGATATTCATGAACGTAGATTTGCCGGAGCCGGAAGTTCCCATAATCGCAACAAATTCGCCTTTGTCAATGGTTAAGGAAACATCTTTGAGCGCATTGACATCGACATCACCGAGCCGGTACGTTTTGAAGATATTTCGGGCTTCTATCAATGACATAATATTGGGCTTCTGTTTATTTTGATTTTTAATCTTCCTTCGCTTTGCTGTTTATATCGCATATTCGGAGTAAAGTCCATGTCTAAAAGGCATGTTGTCAATGCAATACTTTGATTTTGAAAGCGGGTTGCACTACAATCGGCATCAGGATTTCGATATAACAATACTTCGGACAGTTTTTTAAAAATAAGGCTGCAATGCCAAATAACCTATTGAAAATACATGATCCGTTATCTTAAACTGCAAGAATTGAAATTTATGTATAAACAGTAGGTTATAAAAAAGTGTCCGAACCATTGATATAAAAATCAACAGAAAATTCATATTGTAGATTGTTGAAATTCAGAGTATTATTCCTACCGGAGGAGAAATATACTATGAACCGCTACAAAAAAATTCTGCTGATTGTTTTTCTGATTCTCGATATTCCGCTGACCATTCTGATTCTCTTTGTCATCAATGGCACGCTGATCGCGGATAACGAAACGCCTGTTGCGGTCAGAACAGGACATCCCGCATCCGCGCCCCGAATCGAAAACGGAACGCTTGATCTGAAAATCATGTCGTATAATATTGCCAAGGGTTTTGTGCATAAAGGCGGATTTTCTTTCGAACACCCGGAAACTGTCGAAGCAAGGCTCAGGCGTATTGCTGATCTGATCCATGCTGAAAATCCCGACATTGTATTTTTATCGGAAGCGATTCGGGAATGTACTCCGAGTCCGATCAATCAGGTTGACTATCTGGCAAAGGCAACCGGCATGTATGTTTGGGTATTCGGTGAGAATTACAATTTCGGACTGCCGTTTTACCGGATTGTCGGCGGCAATGCGATTTTGTCCAAATGGCAGATCGAAGCGGTATCCAACATATCTCTTGTGGGCAGACAGCCGTTTTATATCACCAAAAACAATCGCAGGGCGTTGTGGTGCAAACTCCGTATCGGAAACAAAGACATTCTGCTGGCATCTTTGCACAATGATTCATACAGCCGGAAAAACAATCTGGCTCAGGTACAGCAACTGCTTGAGTATATGGGAAATCGTGAAGCAGTGTGGGCAGGCGATTTCAATGCCGCGCCCGGTGAGCCGCCCATAGAACTGCTCAGAAAAAGCGGAAAATTCACCGGCGTATTTGACGGACCCTTCACATTTCCAGCGGATAAACCGAGAGAAGTCATAGACCTGATTCTGGCGCCTCCGTCATGGCAGATTATCTCTCATAAAGTGATTCCGAGCAACGCGTCCGATCATCTGCCTGTGCTGACCACATTCCGAATATCTGTTTCACAGTGAGTTATCACATGGCTTCAGGATCGAAATCTAGCCTTCAGCGTACCATGATTCTCTATTTTCTGCTCATCGGATTTGCTTCTCTGATGGTCAGTGTGGAATTTATCGCCGAAACATACAGCGCGAAATTCGAACAGGAACTGCTGTCCAATCTGAAACACTATGCCGAAGGCAAAACAGATGCAAAATCTGTGTTCGCGCCGATTGATCGGCTGAAAAAAAAGGCGATTTTGATGATTGCGATCATTCTGGTCGTGATCATTATTGTTTTGACCATGTTTATCCGAAATATCACGGAGCCTCTTCAGCATATTATCGATTTATCGAGAAAAATTTCTCACGGAGACTTAAGCCGCACCATTAGCATCCGCTCTGAAAACGAGCTTGCGGAACTGGGAAATGTGATTAACGAAATCACGGGAAATCTTCAGGAAATCACGATGCTATCCAAAAATCTCTGCGAATCCGGCACGGAAATCATTGAAAACGCATCTTCAGTGCTGAGTCATCCGGATTTCGGAGAAACGGAAAAGGCGATGCTCGAAACCGAAATCGGCAATCTGAAGACAGAGTTCGATACTTTGAGCGAGATGATCGAATATTTCAATTTTTACACGGTGGAGTCGCATGAGTCCTGATCCCTGGATTACATTTCCCGCAGGCATTGTGATCGCATCGCTGGCATCGGCTATCGGTATCGGCGGCGGTATTCTGTGGATGCCGTTTTTCATAATTATTATGAAAATTCCGCCGGAAAACGCCGTGCTGTCTTCATTGCTGATTCAGGTCGCGGGAATGGGATCGGGATCAATAGCGTTTATCCGCCAGAAACGGGTGGATATCCGGCTGGGATTGTTTTTATGGGTGGTAACGATTCCCGGTGTCAGCGCGGGCGCATATATGGCAAGGCTTCTCAGACCCTCTCATATCGAAATTATTCTGGGTATTTTTGCAATGGCATCTGCGTTTTTATTCGTATCTTCACATGAAAAATACGATGATACCGGTGTTGAAACCGCAGATATTCGGAAAGCATTCCGGTATTCATGGCTGTTTTCCTCGATGTCGGTGATCAGCGGAATGCTCAGCATCAGTATCGGAGAGTGGCTGATTCCGCTTCTGAAAACAAGACTTTCTCTGATGATGAGCCGGGCAATTGCCACAAGTATTTTTGCGATTTTAGGCACAAGCATCACCGGTGTATGCAGCCATCTGATTTTTGGATCGGGCGCAAGTCTTCCTGCGGTATTGTGGGGGATTCCGGGTGTGATGATCGGCGCGCAGATCGGTCCCAGACTCATTCGGCACATCAATGACCGGATTTTGAAAGAAATGTTCATCTTTCTGCTGACGCTGATCGGGATTCATCTGATTTACAATTCGTTTTAACGATATATGCAAGCCGATTCTCTTTTGGATGTTCATTCTGAATCACTGCTTTTTTTGCCAGCTTGATTATGAGGATATTGTGTGTTAATCTTCAAAAAAAATCACTCTTTCAGAAAGGACTCAAAAATGAAGCGATTTCTTTTGTTAACAGTTGTATGTGTGTTTGCAGTATCAGGTATGGTGTATGCTGCCGAGACGCATACCCGCACATGGACAGATGCTGACGGAGTTACCCACACGGTTACGATCACCAGAGAAAGATCGAAAGTCGTGGAATCGGGTGATGTCTCGGAGCAAAGTACACCATCGGAAGAGAAAACTCCGCAATGGCAGCAGCCGCAGACCACAGCACCTGTCAAACCCAAACAGGAATATCGCAAGAGCGAAACCGATCTGCCTCCGGGTGTAGTTCCGAATGGCTCTTTTCAATTCGATATCAACAGTTCCAAGCCGAAAAACTGAAGATAAAAGAAGATAACCCGACACGGGATAATCACTCATATCTTATCCCGTGTGATGAAGTAATTTACATCTGTGCATTCAGCAGCGCGCCGATTTTATATCGTACATCGCCTTCTCCGGCATTCATGCTCGCAGCCTCGACCAATGCGGACAATCTCTGAAGCTCGGAGATGTTTGCTTCATAACCGATGGTATAAATCGGTATCTGAATGCCTTTTATCACCGCGCTCATTTTATTGAAATCCAAGCCGGTATTGGTTTCACCATCCGTCAGTACAAAGAGCATGGGCTTGACATTCGGGTCTTTTTCCTTTTCTTTGACAAGCAGATTCAGCGATACCGCAATTCCGTCGTACATGGCAGTCTGTCCGCTGGTATCCATATCCTCGACTGCTGCAAAAAATGCGGCTTTCTGGCTCAGATCGAATTTGGCAATCGGCAGCAGCAGGCTGACTTGACTGTGAAATACAACCAATCCGATGCTGTTTTCCGATGAGATAAAATCGATGCCGCCCAGCAGAGCCTTTTTCAAGTTGCTAATCCGGGTTCCGGTCATGGATCCGCTGATATCGCACAAAAATATTGCCGCGATCCGGCGTCCCGCATCTTTTTTCTGCTTCCAAAGCTTCTGAGCTTCGATCAGAGTTTTACCATCGGGCATAGGCAGAGAATATTCGTATTTGAACGGTGGATTGAAGCCGTAGCGGTCTGCAAGCTGTTTATACTGATCTGCGAATGCAGCAAACATTTCCAAGACTTCTTTTTTTTCATCACTGATATTGCCCACAGCATACAAGGGATTGTCATGGCGGGGACCGAAAGGAATGAACTCATAGTCGGTTTTGAGACTCGGTGTATTGACAAAGGTCTGGTATTCCATAACAAACGCATCCAAAGAGCCTTCGTTTTCCACCGAATCCCGCATCTGAATCGTGGTCAGCGCCACAAACGGAACCCCGTGCTGAAAGCTTTCAAAAGAGCTTGCCACTTCGGGAGAGAGCATTTTGGCAGGGTCTCCGTCTGCGAATGTGGAAAGCACGGTAATCAGAAAATTCAAGCCGGTGCTGCTGGCAAACGGATCCGTATAGCCCATGACCAGCTTGCCCTGAACCACCGCGTCAATCAGAGTTTTCACATCGAGAACATTGTGATAAGCGGATTTCACTTTGCCTGCCACAGCGCTTTTCATCACCACGCCTGCAATATTGCCGAACCATTGTTTGCGGATCGGTGTCATCGGAATGCCGTAAGCCGAAGCCATATCCACCCAAAGCTGATTGGACGGCGAAAATCCGTCAGGCAGGTATTTTTCCGAAGCGATAAATTCGTAGGCTGTGCCGGAAGCAATCTTGCGGATTTTCACTTTCGCAGTTTTGCCGTTTTTGAGAACTTTGTTCTGAGCATTGAAATTGCGGGCAATTTCCACGATGATGCCGTCAACCCCGTCTCCGGATTTTTCGGTGGATACAAAAATCTCAGGAGCAATTTCATTAGCCGAGTCCTGTGTATTGACCACCAACTTGAACTGATCAATTTCCGGCAGCCTGCTTTTCCAGTCCTGCTTCTGTCCCAACTGAATTTTGGCTCTGCGCTGGACAATATTTTCTTTCCAGTGAATATTTTTAAGCAGATTCGAAAGTTCGGCAGTTGCTTCCTGATATGACAGAGCTTTTGCCGGAGCCTTCTGATGACCGTCCTGAGTCAGAAACAGCGTAACTGCTATTGCTGCAAAGAAAAAAAAGGCAACAACGACCAGACATCCTTTGGATTTCATGCCAACCTCCTGATCAAAAATCAATTTTTTAAATTATCACATTTCAGACTTCATTGACCGCCCGTTCGATCAGCCTTGCTGCCAATGTCTGAGTACCGGTATGTTCGAAGTAATTCGTAGAAATGTCCAGAAATGCCGCGAGATAATCCAGTTTATCATCCGTAACCTCTACAAATCTCCTGATTTTATCAATCACTGTATTGGCAGTCAGATGATGCGCGGATATAAATCCCTTCATCCATTCCTGAGTTTCGATAAATCCGCGTCTGATAAATCCGAGCCTGTCGGAATCATCATCACCCGGAATCTCTTCCCGCATGGTTTTGAATGTGGCATTTTCCGCCAACTCGGATGGCGTAAGTTTTTCCAAATGCTTGAGACTGAAACCGATAAAACCCGTACCGAGCGGAATCAGCCCGTCAAAGCAGACCAGCGCCGCCATCCGCATCCGGGATTCGCCCGCATATTCTCCGAGTGCCTTGACAAAATCGCTGAAACTGTCTCCCGGAATGCCGTTGATTTTGGTAAATGCCAGAAGCTCGGCAATCAGCTTTAGCGTCAGATCAATCACCTGAGCATTATCCGCTTTGGGGGTCAGATAGCTTAAAAATGACAGAAGGCTGAATTTTTCCGATATCTTATCTGCTAATGCCGCTGTTCCCAAAGCTTTGTCCGTGCTGTCCACCAGACGGTACAGACGCATGGCAGACTGATATCCCTGAGACGAATCTTCATAAAGCTCAATAGCCCGCTGCTTTACCGATGACAGAAAATTTTCATCGTTTTCCCGCGTGATTGTTCGCAACATATCATCGAAATTATTGCAATTGTTCCATCCGCCCGGAACAATGAAATCCAATGCGTTCAAAGACAATACCGTCAATCCCGAAGACGGCAGTGCATTCACCATATCAACGATAGTTTCTTTTTTGCCGAAACCGAAAAAGCCCATGAGGATTCTCCTTTGTTATCTGAGATTTTCCAAACCCCTGAGATCGAATTTTTCAAGCCATTGTCTGCGATGATCCGCAGTAAAACCGTCTTCTTTGGAGCGCACCTGAACCTGAAAGCGATTTCCGACCAGCACTGCGGTCCCCTGAGAGCCGCTTTCGGCAGCCGGATATCCGGCAATCGTCATGCTGCTGCTGTTGAATTTATCTGCCGCGCCGCTTCTTCCGGCAATATCCGCGATGCTCAGAGTTGCCACCTCTTTTCCGGCTTTTTTCAGCTTGGCTTCGGCAAAGCCGGATTTTTCCTGAACAAATACGACATCGAAATCACCGCGTTTCGATGGAAAGAATTTATTGAAAGTTCCGCCTGATATGGCGTTCGATTCTTGTTTGCTGCTGCAAGCTGACAAGAGCAGAAAACATACCGCAATACAGATGATTCGTCCTGAAACTCTGACCATGATGCCGATCTCCTTGTTTGAAATCCGATTCTGTACCGAACTATCATATTTTTCCCGAATTTTCAATTGCTGGTGTCATCCGAAAAGACTGTGTATGATAAAATTGAAAGAAGAACTTTATAAGACGAACCTGCAGCAGGAGTAACCGGGATATTTTCGCATATCAGAAGGGTGATGATTGAACAGCGATATGAGCAACGATCAGAGCAGTTTGGCTTGCAGCAAATTGCCGTCAGCGTTATACAAACGCCTTCCTCCCGTCAAAGAAGCTGCATTTCCGATAATATTTCAAATCTTCCAGCCACAGCCTGAAATATTCCGGGTCCCGCAGCATCTTCCTTAACAGATCAATCGGACCGCTCATGCCGTGCAGAATGGGACCGAAAAGCTCGGAAGGATCGCGGAAACATTCCCAATCACAGAGATAGCAGTCGTTGCTGCATGGCTGAGACGGCATATCCTGAAATCTGCCCAGATTTTCGCTGCCCCGGTAGCCACAGGGATAGACATTGCCGTCTTTGGCATCAATAAAGAAAAAATCGCTTCCGCCTCTGCACGGATACGGCTTTTCCACATCATCGGTGTATTGACGATACAGCGCATACAGAGAGGCTCTTGGTGAAAAAATGCGGATAGCGGATCGGAATTTGGGAATAACGTTGAACAATGCCTTGAAAAGCAAGGCTTTTTCCATTGGCGAGAATCGGACAATGCTGTCGGTCGAGGTCGCGGCGTACACCGCGTTGAGATCATGACCGTCATTGCCCGAACTCATGGGATAACACGCATTGGCAATGGTAAATCCGAGAGAAATCACAAAGAGGTAGAATTTTTCAAAAGCTGCCTTGAATTTTTCATAAAATTCATCCGCTTCGATATCTTTTCCGATTCCGATATATTCTCCTCCGGTATTGCGGTTGATTCCCAGATTTGCCGAAGGATAGATGCCGACATCGTGAAATATCGGAAGTGCTTTCTCGATTCCCGAGATGATTCCTTTGAAACCCCTCATGGTTTCGTGAATTTCGGCAGATGCGGAATCCACACTGATCCAAAAATTGCGGATCGGAGTTCCGGCAAGGGTTTCTGCAATTTTGCGTATCCGGGATTCGAAATCCGAAGCATCCGAGTTTGCAAAGAAAAATCCGTTGGTTCCGGTTCGGATGTATTTTATGCCGACTGCTCCGGCATAACGGATCATTTCGGCAAGCTGATCTGCAAACAGCATGGGTTCTCCTCCGGTAAAGGACACGACTTCAATTCCTCTCATAGCCGCTGCATCCAGAATCCGCTTCACCTCATCCACAGAAAGCCGGGATCGCCCGAATTTGTTCGTTACCCGCATCCCGCACTGAGGACATCGGGCATTGCAATGGTCTGTGAACTGAATGACCAATTGTCCGGGAATACGTTTGTACAGCAATACTTGTTTCAGAATATGTTTCATTAGACCTCTGGCAAAACTTTTCAACCGAGCGATGAATCGCGCGGCTATGAGCCGAAGCCGGCTTCAGCCTGCTTCAGCTTCTATCCCTGAAATTTATTTTGGGGTGTAAAAACAGACTTCGGAAAGAAGTCTATTAGACCTCTTTCATAAGCCGAGCGTTAAATCGCCCGGCTGGAAGCTGAACCCCGCTGAAGCGGGCTTGTAACATCGGCCGGCTTCCGCGGGGTTGAGCTTCGGCCTCTTATACTCATCTCCA
>CAZMDM010000061.1:0-6617 GCA_964564775.1 uncultured Desulfonema sp.
CCGTTCACCCGGTTTTAAGGCTTATATTCGGTCACCGGGTAAAGCAAACCCAATGTGAAGGCAAAAAAAATCAGAGATTCATATAAGTTGGATAAAGGTGCATGACCGAATCCGAGCTTGTAGGACTCGATCCACCGCAGAATGATTCCGGCAAAATTTCCGGCTACGGCAAACACTGCGGCATAGCTGGCAAATTTTCCAGACGCTTCTTTTCCGAATATCCATCCCACGACATATAACACCGCAGCCAGACCATAAATAAATGTTACAATTGATAAAACAAGTGAACTGTTCACGCTTGAAAAAACCTCTCGATAACAAAATTCGTCTTATCTTCTCTCATAATTTCGGGGCTACGTCAATAAGCTTGTGATTGTCCTTTTCGGTCGGAATCGTCAGCTAAGTTTATTTTCTCGGCTATTTTGCGGATATTCATGGCTGAATTTATGATATTTTCTTTTATTTCATTATCATATCTCTCACTGCCACCTGCCAATGTCTTGAATAGCGGTGATATCGCAGCATAAGCAGTTCTTTGAGAATGCTCGGAACGCGTAACAGACGCGATTTCGGCAGGCTGCTTCGGACATGCAGGTGACGCAATTTTTCTTCAAGCAGATTCAGCTTTTTATCATCAAGATGGGGCAGTAATCGCAAATATGCTGCCTGATATGCCCGAATATCCGCGTCATAATATGATTCACGATCTATTTCGATGCTTTCTGTGATTCTTTCCCATACGCCTTTTTTGGCTGCGCCTATTTGGTTATCGCCATGCTGACGATAATACAGCAAAGGTTCGGAAATGATTCCCATGCCGGATACCGCAGCAATCAGCAGAGCGATCCATCCGTCATGCACCCATGAATCAGGAATCGGCAGAATCAGCTTTTTGAAACTAGCCCGAAACGCCAATGTTGCTCCCGTAGCCATATTGCGCCGAATCAACTGCTCGAAAGCCTTCCCTTTCCGGAATTGCTCCTGTTTTCTTGCGTTGAATCCTATCGTATCCCATGCGGTGAAACCTTTGGGATGTAGCAGATGATCCGTAACAACGGCATTACAGAATACTCCGCCTGCATCGGGGAATTGTTTCAGATAGGACAACATGTTCCTGATTTTATCTTTATGCCATACATCATCCTGATCTGACAAAAAAATAATATCACCGCCACATTGCTGAATAGCTGTTTCGAAATTTCTGCAGAAACCGAGATTGGACAGATTGATCTCAAAATGAACCGGAAACGGAGCGTTTCTGATAAAGGATCGGATGATTTCAACCGTGTTATCTGTCGAATGGTCATCCCGCACGATCATCTCATCCGGCAGCCGACTCTGAGAAGCAATGCTGTCAAGCTGCTCTTTCAGATATGCCGCTCCGTTGTATGTGCAAAGCGCTATTGAAATTCGTTCCATATTTTTATCCGAGCGATTGAAGATACTTCTTTTCACACCAACATGCAAAAATTCCCTGAACCAGCATCATGATCCCTGCGTAGCAGATCAGACTTGTCCATACCGCGCCCATGACGCCGAAACGGGGGATCAGTATGGTATTGCTGATGATATTGATAATGGCAAGTCCGAAAGTGATGGCTGTGGTAGCTGTAAATATTCCTCTTCCTATCCATTGAGAGGACATCAGTTGTTCTACTGCCATACCCAATACACAGGGCAATAACAATCGAAAAATCCTGACCGAAGGCTCAAAATTTTTTCCGACCAGCAGAGAAACAAGCATCGGCGCAGCCATATAAGCGCATACCGCAATTGCTACTACTGTCGCCATAATCTGAACAATCATCCGCTTCTGAAGGGGCCATACCCGATCAGGTCCTGAATCAGCCATTTCGGAATATAAAACCATCGATGCTGCCTGAGGAATTACTGCCGGTGAAACAAGCATCTGATATGCAACCTGATAATACCCTACTTCGGCTTTGATAGAGAAATAATTCAACATCAAAATCGTATTTTGAGCAAGCAGAAATCCGCCTACCGTATTCAGATGAAGCTTTCCCGCGCCCTTGAGCATCTCGATGATTTCGAAATACCGGATATGAACCTTGTAGCGCGCCGTTTTGCCCAATTCTGCCAATCCGATTGCAGCATTTATGATCTGTCCTGCAAGCTGGGCAATCAATACCTCGGCAACTCCGGCTCTTTTGTAAAAAATCACCCCGATTACCCCCAGAAGCCAAACAGTACGCCCGCAAAATTGTGCGATACTGTAAATATTCAGTTTTCCGACAGCGATAAGCAGATTTCTCGCATATTCTTCCCATATCAGAAATGGAATCATCACAAATGCAATTCCGAGAACATAAAGAGGGATTTCGTTGAAAACTCTTCCATTTGTAGAGATATAAATCCCAATCACGATCAGATATGTGATGAGTGTCAGCAATACTGCAAAAAAAAGAAGCGTTCCCAGTATGTCGTTCAGCCATTCATCGTTTTTTCTGAGTTGGATACGATAATGAGCAACCTGCCCCAGACTCAATCCTCCGAATGCAGCACAAAACATCGCCCATGAACCTGCCGCGGCTACGGTTCCCTGTCCATCGGGACCTAAAAATCTTGCGGTCAGAAATAACGATGCCGCGCTGACCACTATGGTATAAATTCTTGCCATACTGGTCCCGACCAATGTTTTCCAGCGTCTTGACATTCTATATTTTCATCGCTTCGGCAATCAGTTCGGTGGTTTCGGCTTGAATTTTACAATCTCCAATATGCGATATTCAGCGATTGCGCTTCTTTGGGAGAAAAAGCCGCTTTCACATCCACAACTAAAGGAGCATTTTTCGGATCGCACAATTTTGCAATTTCAGCAATCCCCATGTCTTTGTAGGACTTATGCAGCACCGCCACAATCACGGCATCCGCGCCGGAAAGTTTTTCCATACTGACCAGCTCGATACCGTAATATTTTTTGGCTTCTGCAGCATCCGCCATCGCATCATGCACCAGAACCCGGATGCCGTAATCCTGCAATTCTTTAACAATATCCACCACGCGGGTATTTCTCAGATCCGGCACATTTTCTTTGAAGGTGATTCCTAATATTGCCACTTTTGCATCTTTTACCTGTTTCCCCTGTCGGATCAGCATTTTGACGGTTTTTTCGGCAATATATTTGCCCATGCCGTCATTGACCCGGCGTCCCGCCAGAATCATGTCAGGATGATAGCCCAAAGACTCTGCTTTGAAGGTCAGATAATAGGGATCGACACCGATGCAATGCCCGCCGACAAGGCCCGGACGGAAGGGCAGAAAATTCCATTTGGTTCCGGCAGCTTCCAGAACCTCGGTGGTATCAATGCCCATGATATCGAAAATCATGGCAAGCTCATTCATCAAAGCGATATTCAGATCACGCTGCGTATTTTCAATAACTTTAGCAGCTTCGGCAACTTTGATAGAAGATGCGCGATGAAGTCCGGCATGAACTACCTTGCCATAGACCTGCGCCACAAGCTCCAGAGTTGCCGCATCAGAACCGGATACGATTTTGACAATTTTTTCAATGGTATGAACTTTATCACCCGGATTGATGCGTTCCGGCGAATATCCTGCGGTGAACTCTTTGCCGAATGTCATGCCGGATTCTTTTTCGATGATCGGGATACAGACTTCTTCGGTCGTGCCGGGATATACCGTAGATTCGAATACCACGCAGGCGCCTTTTGCCAGATTCTGCCCCACTGCTTTGGACGCGCCTTCCAACGGTCTCAGATCCGGTATCCGGTGTTCGTCAATCGGCGTAGGTACTGCGACAATAATAAAGCGGCACAATGATAAGTCTTTAGCATTACTCGTATATGTGATCTTGGCAGCCTTAAGTTCGGATTCGGAAGTTTCGAGTGTTTTGTCATTTCCGGCTTTCAGTTCCGCAATCCTGTCCTGTTTCAGATCATATCCCACCACATCGAAATGCTTTGACAGGTGAACCGCGAGCGGCAGCCCGACATAGCCCAGTCCGACCACCGCAACCTTGTCCTGTTTTGCCATCAGAGATTCGAATGTAAGCATATTCGGATTCCTTTTCTGAGTTTTCAACCCTACATTTTGAGCCGAGCGTAAACATCATCATCGTCTGAAACCGAGCGATAAATCGCCCGGCTATGCGTAGAAGCCTGCTTAAGCAGGCTTGAGCTTTCAGCCCGGAAATTTATTTCAGGGCGACCGACAGTCATGAATTGCACGCTTTTGAACCCGCGAAGTAACTTTGCGGTTAAGCCTTCAACTTCACCTTATGATAACGCTTCTTGCCAGCCCGCAGCGTAATTTCGTTATTTTCAAAATCTTTTTCAGTAACCAGATAATCAAAAGAGCCGACGCGATGTTCGTTGAAATATGCGCCACCCTGCTCGATCAGCCGACGCGCATCTCCGCCGGATTTGGCAAGCCCGGCAAGTTGAAATAATTTGGATGCGGTAAGTCCTTTCAGTAATTGTTCTTTTTCAAGATATGAACTCGGAACTCCCGCGTCATCGCTTGCCGCGTTGAGATGGTGAATCGCGCTCGATGGAAGAATATTTTTCGGCACTTCTCTTGCACCGAACAAGCTGATTGCCGAGCGATATGCCTTTTCCGCTTCTTCTTTGCCATGAACCAGCGATGTAGCTTCGAATGCTAGCACTGCTTTGGCACTGTTCAGATCAGCCCCTTCGAGCTTTCCGATTTCTGTAATTTCTTCCATCGGCAGAAAGGTGAACAATGCCAGAAACCGGGCAACATCCCCGTCATCCGTATTGACCCAGAACTGATAATACTCATAAGGGCTTGTCCGATTCGCATCCAGCCACACCGCTCCTTTGGCGGTTTTGCCCATTTTCGCGCCGCTGCTGGTGGTAATCAGAGGAAAAGTGATGCCGAAAGCAGTCTGCTGACGCATTTTCCGAACCAACTCAATGCCTGCGACAATATTGCCCCACTGATCGCTGCCGCCCATTTGCAAGCGGCAGCGATGCGTATCAAACAATTCCAGAAAATCATACGCCTGAAGCAGCATATAATTGAATTCGATGAAATTCAAGCCTTCTTCCGAATCCAGACGCATTTTATAGCTTTCTGCTTTGATCATGCGGTTGACGCTGAAATGCCTGCCGATATCTCTTAAAAACGGGATATATTCGAGTTTTGTCAACCAATCCGCATTGTTGAGAAGCAATGCCTTGCCCTCTCCAAAATCGATAAAACGCGAAAGCTGCTTCTTCAGTGCCTCGGCATTTTCCCGGACGATATCCATCGTCAGCAGTTGACGCATCTCGGTTTTGCCGCTGGGATCACCGACCAGACCTGTTCCGCCTCCGACCAGCGCAATCGGACGATGACCATGCTGCTGCATGGTTGTCAGAGCCATAATCGGAAGAAGATGTCCGACATGAAGGCTTGATGCGGTAGGATCAAACCCCACATAGCAGCTTATAATCTCTTTTTCAGCATAAATTTTCAGTTCCTCATCATGCGTAGTCTGCTCGACAAATCCCCGTTCCTTCAGAATATCAACAACATTTTTCATGTTGCAACCTCTCTTTGCACTTTTCATTTATTCGCATATTCCACTGCTCGGGTTTCCCGAATCACCATCACCTTGATCTGTCCCGGAAACGTTAGGATTTCTTCGATTTTCCGGGCAATGTCTTTGCTCATCAGAATGGATTCCTCATCCGATACCACATCGCTTTCGACCATGACCCGGATTTCTCTGCCTGCCTGAATGGCATAAGAATTGGCAACGCCTTTGAAATCATTTGCTATTTTTTCCAAATCTTCCAGACGTTTGATGTAGTTTTCCAGCAATTCCTTACGTGCGCCGGGTCTTGCACCGGAAAGACTGTCTGCTGCCTGAACCAGCAGAGCATACACCGAACAGGGCGGAACATCTTCATGATGTGCTGCAATGGCATGGACGACTTTGGGTGATTCATTGTATTTTTTCGCAAGCTTGGATCCGATAATCGCATGAGGTCCTTCCACTTCATGATCTATAGCTTTGCCGATATCATGCAACAGCCCCATGCGCCGTGCGATTTTCTGATTCAAGCCCAGTTCTGCCGCCATAATTCCGGTCAGAAATCCGACTTCGACAGAATGCTGCAACACATTCTGAGCATAACTGGTTCTAAATTTCAACTGTCCGATATATTTGATTAATTCACCATGAATCCCGTGAACTCCCAGATCAAAAGCCGCCTGTTCTCCGGCTTCTTTGATGGCAGCATCTACCTCATGCCCCACTTTTTTGACAATATCTTCGATGCGTGCAGGATGAATCCGCCCATCAGAAATCAGACGCATCAGAGATAATCGTGCAACTTCGCGGCGCACCGGATTGAAGCCCGATAAAATGACCGCTTCCGGCGTATCGTCAATAATCAGATCGATGCCGGTAGCAGCTTCCAATGCCCGGATATTGCGGCCTTCTCTGCCGATGATACGTCCTTTCATTTCATCGTTGGGCAACGGAACCACAGACACCGTGCGTTCTGCCACAAAATCTCCCGAATATCGCTGAATTGCCGTGGCAATAATATCTTTGGCTTTTTTATCTGCCTCTTCTTTTGCTTCGCTTTCAATGCGCTTGATGAGTTTCGCCCCTTCATAGC
>CAZMDM010000062.1:0-21321 GCA_964564775.1 uncultured Desulfonema sp.
TGCCAATATCCGGAAGCAATCTTGGTCAGAAGCGATAAAAACGCATTGCCGAAATAGCGCACTTTGGGCATCTGGCGATATGCCTCGCCGGTAACCAAGCGATTGCCTTTGCTGTAATCGGCTTTGTCTTCCACGACCGGATCGAGCAGTGCGGGCAGGTCATTCGGGTCCATCTGCCCGTCTCCGTCCATTCTGACCGCCACATCGAATCCCTGTTCTGCCGCATATTTGTATCCGGTTGCCAAAGCACCGCCACATCCCTGATTCTGTTCATGCCGAAGAAGAATAATTTTCGGATATTTCTGACGATACTGCTCAACAACCTCGACTGTGTTGTCTGTGCTGAGATCATCCACGATAATAATGTGATCCGTGAACTCCGGCATGGTTTCGATCACATTTCCGATCTGCGTGGCTTCGTTATGTGCCGGAATCACAATGGCAATAGTTTTTCCCTTATACATTCGGCTCAATCCCCAATACCGCGTATCCATTTTCAAAAAACAGATTAGTCGCATATTTTCTTAGAAATTCTTTCAATATATTCCGGGCTTTCGGCGATAACTGCTCATCCATCCAACTGCTGAACAAATCCGCTCTCAGCAAAATATGCGTAATTCCTGTTTTTTTCAGATAGGACAGAATCTCTTCGGGTTGATGTGATTTCTCAGCAATATCGCCGAGAGAACTTCTGTTCTGATCTTCTCCCGAATCCAAAACATAATTTCTGTCGCAATAATAGCCTCTTTTTCCGGTAAAAACAAATAAAATCGTTGCGTTTCCGGGCAAACCGGAATTGATATACTGCATGGCTTTATATTCCGGGCGATATCTGAGGATGTAATCATCTCTGCTGATTTTGCCGCTTAAATATTCGAAGGGTCTGACATATTCGAACTGTTTTATAAGATATTGAAAATTCATCATTAATAAAATTGCGACAATTATCAGTATCGGAGTTTTCACCATATTTCGAAAATTTTCAATGATATTTTTCAATCCGAATGCGGACAAGATCACCAGAGGCGGAATCATCGGTGCTAAATATCTGACCCTCAGCACGGTTGAAAAAAAAGTAAATCCGAACAGCAGCACGGAAAATAATACTAAAATATTCTTATCTTTTCGGATAGTTTCATTATCTTCTCTTCGGATGAACGCGGCAATCGGCAGCAGGAGCAATAAGGGATTGAGCCTGCCATCGAAATATTTGGCATTTCCGTCTTCTCCCTGAAAAAATATCCGCAGAGGCAGTGTTGCAATTTCCCATCCGCTTTCGTCATATACAACACTTCTGAAGGTCAGCAGTCCGTAAGATTTTTTAGGAGTATCGGCAGTTTCGGATATGGGTTTGGGATTGAATATGCTGTCATACAGCGGATAAATCGGATTTTTTTTCCAATGCCAGTTGCGGATCATCCAAGGCGAAAAAACGATCAGCGAGATAAGAATATAAATGATTCCGTTTTTAATTACAGAAAATATATTCACGGATCGGGCGCATAACAGACATACGAACATCGTCAGCAAAAAGAAGATAATCAGCGCATTGTATTTCGTACCCAATGCCAATCCGCATAAAATTGCCGATAAAATCAGATATTTCAATTTGAACTGCTGCTCGCGCCATTTCAGCAGTAAGAGTAACGAAAGTGTCGAAAAAAACACCAATCCCAAATCCACATACGCGTTCGATGAAATTTTGATAATGATCGGAACAGAAAGAAACAGGATCACCGCGATTAACGCGTATCCGATATCGAGCCTGCGGCGCAGATCGTAAAATATCACTGTTGCCGTCATCAGTCCGAACGCGAAATGAATCAGTTTCGGCGCAATATCATGTCCGAAATACAGAGCAATCATGTACAGCAGATCGAGATTCATGGGATAGTAGGAAAAGCTCAGAAAAGGAATTTCATAGATGCCGCCATGTTTCAGATACAGCTTGGGAACAGCCAGATGATGAACCAAATCGTCGCGTCCCACCGGCGGCACCAGAGAAAGGATCATTACAGAACCGATCAGAATCACAATACATGCCCACAGCAGAGTTGTGATAAGCGATCTTTTCATACGCATCACAACAGTCTTCGGCGGACAAAGATCAGATTCGCTGCGATCAGAAAAACCAGAATCCATCCGCTCAGTATCGCAGCACCGTGCATCAGCGCGGCAGATTCGATAATATCCTTGTAAAGCGTTTTTTCTCTGAAATTATACAATTCGAGATTCGGTAAAACATAATACAGAATTGTCAGAAACAGTTTAAGGATAAAATCTTTGGTATTTTCAGCATAAATCAGCAGATCGTTGCTGTAATGCCCTAGAAAATTAACGCCGACCAAGAAGAAATTGTGTAGAATCGGAGTGGTAAAACTTGCAAAAAATAGGCTCAGAGCTGCCATCATGATCCATTCTCCGAAAATAAATACGACTGTCCAAAGATGGTTGATACTTATTGCAATGCCTTTGATCTGCAAAATCATGGCTCCGGCTATCGAAAGAAGAGAAAATACGGATAACAACACCAGTATCATTCCGAAAAATTTTCCGGTCAGAAAAACAGGGCGGCTGATGGGGCGGGATAAAACCAGATACACGGTTTTGCTCTGCAATTCCTTTTTGACAATTGCGGACCCCATATATAATACCGCGAGCAATCCCCATAACCCGATAATCCAGAAAATCATATCTTCTATAACCCGTTTCTGCCCGCCGACAGCCATGTTTCCGAATACGATTGCCACCAGCATCATAAAAAAACCGAAACCGACCAGCAGTTGTATCAGTTTATCCCGGACTGCTTCCCGCCATACATTCAGGGCTAATGCCCACAACTGAGAAATGAGAAGTGAGAAATGAGAAATATGTTTCATACCTGCTCCTTTTCCGAAATCTCTTTTCCTGCAAATCTGAAAAGAACTTCCTCGATGTCCTCCTGAATCGGACGCAGAAATTCGATGCTGATCGCATGATTCGAAGCCATCTCAAATATTTTATCCTTGTTGTCCGCCGAAATCGAAATCTGCCACAAACCTTCGGGCTGCAGAATCATTTCCTCTGCAAAAGGTTTCAGAATATCGGGACTATCGGTTCTGCATATTACCTCATAGCCTCTGATATTCCGCTCCAGATCGGACAGGCGCCCGATCCATCGCAGCTTTCCGCCTTCGATCAGCGCAACTCGATCCGATAATCGCTCCACATCCGCAAGAATATGCGAACTGAACAAAATCGTTTTTCCTTTTGCTTTCAAATCCAGCAGTATTTTCTGCATCCGATACCGCCAGTAAGGGTCCAGACCGCTCATCGGTTCGTCCAGCAGCATGATATCGGGTTCATGGATCAACAGTTGGGCAAATCCGGCGCGCTGCAACTGTCCTTTGGACAGGGTGTGCATCATCTGCCCGAGTCGGTCTTTCAATTCCAGAAGTTCCGATACTTCTCCGATGCGCTCGGTGCGATGCGATCCCTGCACTCCGGAAAATCCCGCAAGCATGGTCAGCCATTCTCCGAGTTTCAGATACGGATAGATATACTGGGTTTCGGTCAGAAGCCCGACAGATTTTCTTGCACCGGCTTCGACTGCCGGATGTCCGTCAATCAGCACTTCTCCGGTATCCGGAGTTAAAAGACCCGCTCCCAGTTTGATGGTGGTGGTTTTTCCCGCTCCGTTGGGTCCTACCAGTCCCAACACGGTTCCTGACGGAATGGAAAGATCCAGATCATGGAGAATCTTGCGGGAAGTCATCCAAAATCCCTGTCTGACAGAGAAGTTTACCTTATTCCACTGAAGTGCCGCGTGAGTCATCTTCTCTCATAACCTCCTGAAGTCTTCTCATAATCATTTTCTGCTGAGCAGGATCATGAATATTTTTAAGTGCTTCTTGTAAAAATCGTATGGCGAGTTCTCTTTTACCTGCCTGAGTCGCAAGCTTTGCAGAAAGATTTGCCAAATATACCGGCGCTTCTGGACATATCGAAGCTTTGTAAAGCGCTTCCGATGCGTTTTCGATATCACCGACATATTTCCACAGATAATATCCTTTGAAAAACCAAAGTGTCCAGCTTTTCGGATGATATGACAATCCTTTGTCTATGAGATACAATCCGTCAGCTACGATTTCGGTTTGGGTTTCGGTGGGAAGAGCAACCGCACCGAATAAATAAGGATTTTCCCATCTGGGAGCAAGATCGGTAATCATGTCCAGAAGGTGCAGGAGATACGGATACTGACGATCTGTCAGTGCATGTTTGCCGAAATAATATGTGGTTCGCATCCAGATCATATCCGCTAAAAAATTCGGATCAGCCGGTGCAAACAGCCTCATCACCGAAGTACTGATCGGAAGATAGACCACATCCGCAGATATATCTCCTGAGTCGCACCACGGGCACTCCGGTACGACAATACGCTCCCGTATGCGGTCTTTCACAAAGCGTATCTGAAGATAAATTGTGCAGACCATCATTATCAGGAGCAGCATCGAAAAAAATTTCGTTATTTTCATAAGCAGACTGCCATCCCTTTCAATCGGAATAATGACAACTTTTGAAAAAGATAAAACATTCGGCTTTGAATTTCAAGCTATTCTTCAATACCAAAGCCTGTCTCTAATTACAGGCATTGCTAAGATTGACTATATTCAGTGTATGATCGATTGTCCATTCATCCATCTTACCGAAAATATCAGCCTTTGCTGTTGCACTGAATGTCGTATCATCTGCGGCAACGATTTTATACTCATAATAGGAGCGTCCTTTCATATCGAATCCGATCAGTGCCATATCCGTCTCATATTTCTCATTCGCCGCATAATATGCCTGCTGGCATTTTGCAAGAGAACCCAACCCCTGTCTCGCCTCATTCTGTTTTGCCTTGCACTGATAATTCCGATATTTGGGAATTGCGATCATGGCAAGAATCGAAATGATCGTAATAACCAGCATCAACTCGATTATGGTAAATCCATTGCCTTTTCCTTTACATGCTTTCATAGAACATTCCCCCTTTGTCTCTGAAAAAGATGATAGTAATTGCTTGAAAATATTTCTTTTAACGCATCAGTCGCAATAGTCTGAAATTGCTTTCAGACTCAGATCGGACACGATTTTGTCTTCGCTGTGCCGGGACGCGTTTTGCAAAACCCCGCATCCTTTGTCACGATTTCCGGTTCGGATAAGGCTCTTTCCATACCAGTATAATATCTGAGCATCTTCCGGCGCTATCTTCTGTGCCTGATCAAGAGCCTTTACGGCAAGCTCCCATTGATCCAACTTGGCTTGGCAGATCCCTTTGAGAAGCCACAGAGAAGCATGATGGTAATATTTTTCCAATAAAATTTCTACAAAAAATATGGTTTTGCCGTAGTCGGCAGTTTCAAAAAAAAATTCCGCAAGATTCTGCAAGGCAATAGCATCTTTATATATGCTGTATTTTTTCATTCTTATCAGTTCTTCAATATGACGGTATATGGGTTCTGCTCTGAGAGAATCATGCTTTACCCTCATCAGAAAGTTATACCAATTCTGCAAGATAACGATATCATCGGGATATTCCCGCACCATCTGTTCAAGCATGGCAGAGCCTTCCGAAAAATATCCTGCCCGATTGAGTGCAAGTGCCAGATTCAGACGGATCCGCTCGGAATCCAAACATTTTCGAAGTTCAGACCGATACAGACTGACTTCATCTCTGAAGTCCTCATTCCGACTATGGGTCGCGAATCCGAGGACACCGATAACACTGACACCAAGCATTATCTGAACTAGCGGCTTCTGAAAATATTTGGAAAAGATGTCTTCCGCCATCAGCACCGAAGCAACACTTACCCCCAACGAAGGAAGATACATGCGATGCTCGAAAATATTTTCCAAAGGAATAATCGTGGATTCAATCAGATGGGAAATAAAAAACCATGAGATCATCCATATCGGCAACGCATATCGTTTCCGAAATATCCACGCGGACACCGATACCGCCAGCCACGACGCGATGCTGATAATCGTACTGATCGGTGTAAAAAGTCCTCGTGATACCGGATATTCGCAGAGAATACCGAATCTTTCGGCTATCGGAAGGTAAAACAGAGAAACATAATGCCACAAGACCCGGCTCTGAGTCATCAAGCGCTCTGTCATGGTAAAATTTCTGCGCTCATATCCGGCAATAATTTCTTTCCATAAGGCAGAATGCAAACACAACAATATGCTTACTACGATCACGATTCCGCCGATAAATATCCACGCCCGTTTCAGTCTGACCGGCTTCTGCCTGAGCAGTAATATCTCGTGCGCTGCAATCAGAATAGGAACAACCACCACATGCTCTTTAGAAAGGACTCCCAGTATCCATGCGGCTATAGCAAATATCCAGCCCCCGATTGCACGAGCGTAAGAATTTTCAATCCATCGCTGCCGCCCATACATCCACGCGATCATGGATAGCAGAGAAAACATCGCCGCAAGACTGGTCATGCGTTGAACTATATAAGTAACCGCATTGATCTGTATGGGATGAATCGCCCATATCAGTGCTGCCATCCATGCAGACAAAGAACCGTATCGTGTCTTAAGCCAAGAATAGCGAATCGTTTGTAAGAAAAACACAGCTGCCAGAAGAGCGCAGCAGATGTGAATCGCTATATTAACCAGATGATATCCTCTGACATCATATTCGCCATACGCATAATTCAGCGCAAAACTCAGATTAGAAACTTTTCTGTTCTGACTGAGATGCGGAGCGTTCCAAACTTTTGATAAAGACTCTCCCGATATTTTTTTTATTCGGATATATTCATTATAGACGATATTGCCATAATCATCGAACAGAAACGGACTCTGTATGGTATTGTGATACACCGTAAATACCGCCAGAATAATGAGAAAGGGGAAAAAGATATGGCAATAAGTTTTCATAGCCTTGAAAACAAACTACCCTTCTTCGGAGGGAAGAAGGGTAGCGAATTGAAAGTTATGCGTTATATTGATTATTTACAAGCATTTGTAGTATTCAGCAGTTCGAGCTTCTGATTAATTGTCCAAACATCATCATTTTTACCGCCGCCTTTGATGCCCGTACCATCTGACCCTGCTGTCGCCGTATAGCTCGTGGCATCCGTCAATGTATAAGTATATGTATACCGCTGGGTTTCTCCTTTTACCGCAAAGCCAAGTTTCTTAGAGTTATCCGCATAAGTATCGAACTCAGACAGATATGCTTCCTGGTTTTTGGAGATGGTACCGAGAGATTGTTTTGCCTCGCTCTGTTTGGACTTGCACTGATAATTCAGGAAGTTCGGGATTGCGATGGCTGCCAAGATACCGATAATTGCCACAACGATCATCAGTTCGATCAGGGTAAAACCTTTTTTGTTTGCTTTCATGGTAAAACTCCTTTTTTAGGGGTTAGCAGGTTTTTTATACCCGCTGTCATTTTTTGTTGAAAATATATAAAGCAAGTATTGTGCCAAAGGTGGATTTGTTTATATTATTTTATTATTACAGTATTTTATTTTAAAAGCTCATAAAGCATTTTATACTGAAAATGACAAAAAATTGTTTTATAAAATAAATATAAAATTCAAATAGATACCACTCTATATCTAGAATTATTTATATAAAATTCAATAAGTTGTGTTTTGACAAAAATTGTCTTTTTTGACAAAAATTGTCATCTATAATCAATAAGTCTTTAACCTTAACCATACTATCTTATTTTCATTACATAATCGGCAGCCGCACTGTAAAAACACTACCCTTCCCGACCTGAGATTCTGCAAAAATTTCACCGCCATAGGATGAGATCATTTCTTTTGCGGAAGACAGCCCTACCCCCGTGCCGGTGGGACGATCATCGCTTGCGGTCAGAGGTTTCGTGGTAAAAAACGGATTGAAAATTTTCGGCATCCGCTCTTTGGGAATCCCATGTCCCGTATCGGCAATCCTGATGAAAATCGCATTATTCTGCACCCCTGTTCTGACCGACAACACTTTCTGCTCGCTGCTGTACATAGCATCAATCGCATTTTTGATCAGATTGCCCAGACTCTGACTGAAATGAGCGTAAATTCCCCGATACAGAGGTAGGTTTCCCCAGACCAATTCTGTTCGGATATTATGCTTGAAAAACGGATTGGCTTTCAGAAGTTCGATCTGATCTTTCACCACTTCGTTCAGATCAATATTATCATATTCCGTGCTGCTTTCCCGATATCCGGTACTGATGATCGTACCGATAATTTTTTTCATCTGCGCGGCGGCTTTTCTCAGACGCATGATATTGGCATTGTCCGGATGTTTGATTGCCAAAAGCTCTGCACTGCCCATAATCACCTGAAGCGGAGTATTGAGATTATGAACTATTCCAGCAGCATACCGTCCGATAGCTGCAAGTTTTTCCGCGTTGAGAAGCTGTTCGGTTCTGATTTTTACCTGTGCGTTCAAGGAATCATTCAATGCTTTCAGTTCGTTTTCCACCGACTTGAGGCGCAGGAATACCCGGACTTTTGCAAGCAGTTCCTCTTCCTGAAACGGTTTGGCAATATAATCATCCGCGCCTGACGCATAGCCATCAAGGCGTTCCTGCAACGTGGTCCGGCTGGAAACCATTAGAATTTTGACCGTTGAAAATGTCTTTTCCGATCTGATTCTCCGGCAGACTTCATAGCCGTCAATTCCTGTCATGGTTACATCCAGCAGCATGAGATCAGGCTTGAATTTCTTGAAAACCTCCAGAGCTTCTTCCCCGCTCGAAGCGGTTTGTACATGATAATACGGATCCAGAATATTTCGGATTGCCATCAGAATCGAAGGCGCATCATCCACAACCAGTATGTTGCTTTCCGATTTCATAACGCCTAATGTGCCGATACGGTTTTCTCGAATGATTTTGTATTGGTCAGATAAACGCCGGTGCTGACAAATACCGCGCCGACCAGCAGAGATACTGTAATCGGTTCGCCCAGAATCAGAAATGCCAGCATCACCGCGCTGATCGGAACAAAATTGATAAATAATCCTGCTTTGGACGGACCGATTTTTTTGATACCCTGATAATACCAGATAAAACCGATCACTGTCCCGAAAATTCCCAGATACAGGATACTGAACCAATCCTTGCCGGAATATCGGAATATATTATGGGAAACGCCTTCCGAAAATGCCGGGATCATCAATGCCAATGCACCGATAGCCGATGCGTAAGAAACAGAAACGAGCGGAGATAAATCCGACAAGACTGCCTTGCCGATCAGGGAAAAAGCTACCCAACTTAGCACGCATCCGAAAATATACAGCTCTCCCCATCCGATATGCCCGTTCAAAATCCCGAATACATTGCCTCTGGAGATAACGATCATCGCACCGGATACGGACAGCGCAATCCCTATTGCTTTGATAAAATTCAGCCGCTCTTTGAAAAAATATGCGGAACACAGCGTAATCAGAATCGGATTGGTGGAAATAATCAGAGCGGCTCTTCCTGCGTCAATCAGTTTAAGCCCTTTGAAAAAAAAGATATTATAGGTAAAAATGCCGCTTAGCCCCAGCAGAATCACCGGAAAAATCTGATGCTTTCCGAGAGAGGGAAGTTTCCCCTCGACTTTCCATATCATCAGAAACAAGCAGCATGATGCAACGGTAAATCGCAAAAATGCCGCGGAACAGGGTCCCACATCTTTTGCCAGCACCCGTCCCGCCACAAATGTTCCGCCCCAGAAAAAAGCGGTCAGAAATAATTTGAGATAAATCACAAGCATAGCCTCATAACTATAGAATCGTTCTATAAGTGTATTTGGATAAAATAGCATAATTCATCTCATACTTCAATTATCTATTTTGAAGGGTCAGGAGGATTTTTATCAACCAAACGCGCCGGTTCCTCAATAATTTAGGGTGTTAAAAAAAACAATACAGATTCCGATGTACAGAATAAAATGCCTGTGTTAAAAAATGTCCGATTCCCGATACGATTTTCCGCCGTGGCAGTCTGTTTATTATGATAAGACGATACATGGGAAAGGATACACAAGATTCTGACTACAGAAGTTCGGGTTCATGAAGGTCGAAATCCCGAACCGTCTGTGGGTATTACGATATTCAATCTGTTAAAATCGGAGCGAAACATAGGGATTATGCTTCACAACACATCCGTAGCTGAAAGCAGCATTCATATCTTTTTCGGAAATCCGGGACGTTAAAAAAATTTAAACGAAGCTGTTCGGAGATGAAACAGATTGTCATTGATCTGCTTGAGACAGGCTGTATTGCTATGGGTTATTGCAGCATAAACGCCTTGATATTTTTAATCTTATCCCGCAGTTGCGCGGCTTTCTCGAATTCCAGCTTTTTAGCAGCAGCTTTCATATCTTTTTCAAGCTCGATCAGCAGCTTTTCCAAATTATCCGTTTTTCCATAACTTGCTGTGGATTCAGCCACTTTTTTTGATTCGGTGTCATATCTGAAATCAAACACCGTGGTAATCTCTTTGCGGATGGTGGTCGGCGTGATCCCGTGTTTCTGATTGTATGCAGACTGAATTGCTCGTCTTCTCCGGGTCTCATCAATGGTTTTCTGCATTGAAGGCGTAATCACATCCGCATATAAAATCACTTTGCCGTGTTCATTTCGGGCTGCTCTGCCGCAGGTTTGGATCAGAGAGCGTTCCGATCTTAAGAATCCTTCCTTGTCCGCATCCAGAATCGCCACAAGTGCGACTTCGGGAATATCCAAGCCTTCTCTGAGCAGATTGATGCCGACCAGCACATCGAATTCTCCGGCTCTGAGCGACTGAATGATTTCCATGCGCTCCGGCGTGTTGATGTCCGCATGAAGATAGCGCACCCGGATATCCAAATCCGAATAATAATCGGTGAGGTCTTCTGCCATGCGCTTGGTCAGCGTGGTAATCATCACGCGATATTGTTTTGCTACGGTTTTTCGGATTTCTTCCAGCAGATCATCCACCTGAAAACGTACGCTTCTCACCTCGATTTCAGGATCAAGCAAACCTGTGGGACGGACAATCAGTTCCACCGGCGGCTCTTGGGTGGTTTGCAGTTCATAATCCGCAGGCGTGGCAGACACATACACGGTCTGAAAGGTTCGGCTCAAAAATTCTTCGAATTTCAAGGGGCGGTTATCCAGCGCGGACGGCAGCCGGAATCCGTATTGTGTCAGCACTTCTTTTCTCGATCTGTCGCCGTTGTACATGCCCCGAATCTGCGGCACGCTGATATGGCTTTCATCAATAAACAGCAGAAAATCTTTGGGAAAATAATCCAGCAGGGTCGGCGGAGGCTCTCCGGGGTTTCTTCCGGTCAGATGCCGGGAGTAATTTTCAATGCCGTTGCAATAACCGAGTTCCAACATCATTTCAATATCAAAATTCGTGCGTTCCTCAATGCGTTGTTCCTCAATGGCTTTTCTCTGAGACCGGAAAAACTCGATTCTTTCCTTCAATTCCGCATTGATACTTTCCACTGCCTTCTGCATGGTGGCTTTGGTGCTGACATAATGGCTTGCCGGAAACAGAACCAGCGAGTCATGCTGCTTCAGCACGGTGCCTTTGAGCGGATCAATTTCCTCAATCGCATCAATATCATCGCCGAAAAATTCGATGCGAACCGCTTTGTCTTCCTCATACGCAGGAAAAATTTCAACCCGATCTCCCCGGACCCGGAATACGCCCCGATGAAAGTCCATGTCATTGCGCTCATACTGCATTTCCACCAGATTTCTCAGCAGCTTCTGTCTGGGAAATTCGGTATTGGTCTGAAGATGAATCCGCATTTCCAGATAATCTTCCGGCGCACCGAGTCCGTAAATACAGGACACGCTGGCAACCACAATCACGTCTCTTCGGGACAGCACGGAGCGCGTGGCAGAATGACGCAGTTTGTCAATCATGTCATTGATGGCAGAATCCTTCTGAATATAAGTGTCCGTAGAAGGAATATAGGCTTCGGGCTGATAATAGTCATAATAGCTGACAAAAAATTCCACCGCGTTTTCAGGGAATAATTGTCTGAACTCATTGTAAAGCTGCGCGGCAAGGGTTTTGTTCGGCGCCATGATTAAGGTCGGTTTCTGAACCTTGGCGATAATGTGTGCCATGGTAAAGGTTTTGCCGGAGCCGGTTACGCCGAGCATAACCAGATGCTTTTTTCCTGTGGAAATATGGCGGCTTAACGCGTCAATCGCATGTGGCTGATCGCCTTTGGGGATAAATTCCGAGACAAGTTTGAAAACAGACATATATTCGTTCCAAAATTCCCTCCTAAGAGGGGGTTGGGGTGTGTTCGTGATTGCTTTAACCCAGTATGGTTCCCGGCAAAATCGGATATCCCCGCAGAAAATCCCGAATCGCAAGACGTCTGCCGGACTCGCCCTGAATTTCCAAGATGGATAATATTCCTTTTCCGGCAGACACCCGAAGTTCATCTGAAAAGCCTTCGACGATTGTTCCGGGAGATGCGCCCGAATCCTCGTGTATCACACCAGCCTTGAATATTTTCAGACGCTTTTCTCCGTGAAAGGTGTATGCACCGGGCCATGGATTGACACCTCGAATCAGAGTTTCGATGAGCTGCGCGGGTTTTGTCCAATCAATATGTCCGTCTTCTTTTTTCAGCAGCGGCGCGTAGCTGGCATGTTCATGCTGCTGCGGAATGGGGCGGATGGTATCGAAATGATCAAGCGTTTCGATCAAAATCTCGGCGCCCATGACTGACAGTTTGTCATGCAGGGTTTCGGACGTATCGTCAGACAGAATTGGCATCGTTTTTTTCATCAGGATATCGCCGGTATCCAAACCTTTATCCATCAGCATCGTGGTAATCCCGCTTTCCTGTTCGCCATTGATAATTGCCCATTGAATCGGCGCGGAACCCCGATATTTCGGAAGCAGAGACGCGTGAACATTGATGGCTGCCTTTTTCGGAACCTTCAGCAATTTCTGGGATAAAATATGTCCGAAAGCAATCACGACAAAGATATCCGGCTCGAGTTCTCTCATCTGTGCGGCAAACGCATCGGTTCTGACAGATTCAGGCTGAATTACCGGATAACCGAAAGTTATTGCGGTTTCTTTGACCGGCGGCGGCATTAGTTTGCGTCCCCTGCCTTTGGGACGGTCCGGCTGTGTTACCACCAGCAACACCTCATGCGAACTCTGATGAAGGGCTTTCAATGTCGGAACCGCAAATTCCGGGGTTCCCATAAATACGATTTTCATTCCGATTCTCCGCCTGTTTTCTGAGCCACCAGTTCGTCAATCTTTCTTCCCAGAGTTCTGAGATGCTGTGCCATCTGAATTGCTCTCTGATACCGTTTGTCCCGATCTTTTTCCAAAGCCTTGTCAATGATGGTTACCATCGGCTTCAGGATTTTGGGATTGATTTTTCTCGGATCGGGATGAGTCGTATTCATAATCTGGTGCATCAGCGCTGCAGGACTGTCGCCCTTGAACGGCAAATCACCGGTAACCATCTGATACAACATGACACCCAGCGAAAAAATATCCGATCTTCCGTCAACCTTTGTACCGGAAATCTGTTCCGGCGACATATAGTGCGGCGTACCTTTGACAATACCGGTCTGAGTCTGGGAACTTGCGGTAATCCGGGCAATTCCGAAATCCGTGATTTTGACCACGCCGGTTTTGAGCAGCATGACATTCGCGGGTTTGATATCTCGGTGAACAATACCTTTCTGATGGGCATAATCCAACGCGTCCGCAATATCTGCCACATATTCGATGACTTTTCGCATGGGCAGCAAAGAGGCTCGCTTGGTATATTTCTGAAGGTCTTCTCCTTCGAGATATTCCATAGCAATATATGCCAGATCATGCTCTTCCCCCGCGTCGTAAATGGTTACGATATTGGGATGAGACAAGGTTCCCGCACTTTCAGCTTCTCTGAAAAACCGCTGCTTGAGATTTTCGACTTCTTCAGGATCATATCCTTCGCCCAGTTTGAAGGTTTTGATTGCAGTGGTACGGTTGATGCGCGGATCCTGTCCCAGATACACGATTCCCATAGCGCCTTTGCCCAACTGTTTGAGAACCTCGTAGCGCCCGAGCTTGGGACGCACATCGCTCCCGGTTGCCAAAAGCGGGTCGCCGCTTGTGGTGCCGGTTAAAAAGCCGTCTCCAAATACCATCGTCTCACTTGCCTGAACCAGCTTCTTTTTGCGCGTGCCGACATCCTTGAATTTGGCATCGTATTTTTCAATATATTCATAGACCGATGCGGCTTTGTTGAACTGGCGTTTGCGCTCGTAATCCAAGCCCAGATTGTAGAGGATGTTTTTCATTTCGTCATCTACCGGCACTTTCTGAAGCTTGTCGAATGCCATATCCAGCATTCCCTGACTTTGAAACGAAAGCCCTAACATACGGTTGGTTTCCGCAGATTCACCTTCCACTTTTTCCTTCTTAGCCTCAGTAACAAAGAAATTCAGCGTAACCACACCCAGATAACCGCAGATCAGTTGCAGCACGGGATATATGATCTGAATCCACAAGCCTTTTGAAACAAACATATAGCTGGCTCCGCCAATCAATGCCGCAAGCAGCATCACAAATACAGCTGCCGATACAATGGCTTTCAGACGCGGCAGCACAAATGCGATAATTCCGGCTAAAATAAAAATAATGAATATTCCAAGCCATTTATCGTAGGATGGCTGGCGGATGAATCTTTTATTCAGGATAGACCATACCGTATGGGCTGTAAATTCTCCCACGCTCATCACCGATGCGGTCGGTGTGCTGAGCGGGTTCATAATCCCTGCTGCCGAAGGACTTACCAATACAATTTTTCCTTTGAACACATTCGGCAGAATTTTATCATTGACCACATCGAAAAAGGAATATCGCTTGAACGAGCCTTCTGCTCCTTTGAAATTGATCAGAAGCTCGGACCTTGCGGTGGTTAGCAGTTCAACCGATCCCAATTGCAGAGAATCGCCCAAAGCTGCCTGAATATTGTCCGCGGACAGATTCAGATAGATTGCTGCGAGTTTCAGCGCAAACGACGGAATATATATGTCGGAATAGCGATACAGGAGTTTTTCCCGCCGGACTTTTCCGTCTCTGTCATACGCGATATTGACATGACCGAGACCTTTGGCGGACTGTGCAAAGATCGGGATCGGCATGACAATATCGCTGCCTTCAGGAAAGGGAGAAATATCCGTATTGATAACATTTTTAATTGCCTGAGAACTCAGATATGCCGGAAGCTTTTTCTTGGATTCCGAAGCTGCGGAAGATTCTTTGAAATATACCGGCAGAATAACTTTGTTCGTGGCTTTGATCGCCTGCTCCAATTTCCGGTCATTGTCCAATCGCTCCAGAGCATCGATCATGGCACGATAAATCGCGGATTTGGTTTCTCCCTGTTTTTCCATGATATCGGTGATAATTTTCAACTCTTTGAAGCCACTGTTTTCTTCTGCTTCGCTGTAAATGAAATTCAGTCCGATCACCTTCGGATCTCCGGCATTGATCTTTTCGATGGCTTTGGCAATTACAGCGCGATTCCAGGGCCATCTGCCCAATTTTTCAATCGAATCATTGTCAATATCCACCACCACGATTTCATCCGATCCCTGCTGCTCCGCGCGCATTGCCATTCTGAAATCGTAAAACTTATATTCCAGAGCATCGGGAAATTCGGCGCGGATAAGCGCCAAAAACAGAAATATCAGGCTGATCGCCAATCCGCATACAATAGCCGGATGTTTTTTCAGCATATCCATATCAGGCTTTCTCCTGCAATATGAGTAACATTGATCTTTATTTTCCTGAGTATTGAATAATGATGAATCGTATGTCAACAAAAAAATTTCAGAAATCATCACACAAAAGACGATAGATGCCTGTCTGCGGGCGGATTGCCATAATGTCCAGCTTGCCGAGAGTTGTTGCGGATACTCCGGGAAATATGTTAAAAAGATTCTGGTGCAAATATCCGAATTTTTCGGATGATTTTAAAATATTAATAATTCAAATAGGTTATAAATGATATCAGATCAACTCGGAAAAGACATTTATGACGGAAAACGCATTTCAGCAAATCAGGCGCTTGCCCTGTTCGAATGGGACATAATCGAACTCGGCATGGCTGCGGATTATCGCCGGAAACTCATTCATCCTGAGGACACCGTAGGGTTCATCATTGATCGGATTATCAATTACAGCAATGTGTGTGAGGCAAAATGCGCGTTCTGCGCATATCATGCCCATGCGGGACGGATTGAGCCGTATCAGCTTTCCAACGATGAGATTTGCCAGAAAATTGATGAACTGGTCAGAGTAGGCGGAACTCAGGTCATGCTTCAGGGTGGGCTTCATCCTGAGTATCCGATTGAATTTTATGTCGGAATGCTTCAGACAATAAAACAGCGATTTCCGAAAATTTACCTGCATTCGTTTTCCCCGTCCGAACTGGTGCATATTGCCCGAAAAAGCCGGATTTCATTGAATGAAACCATCAGCAGGCTCAGAGACGCGGGACTCGATTCGGTTCCCGGGGCTTCGGATCTGCTGGTGGATCGGATCCGCACATCGCTTAGTCCCAAAAAATGCACGGTGTCCGAGTGGTGCGAAGTCATGGAAATCCTTGCCAAGCACAACATGAAATCTTCGGCAACCATGACCTACGGCATGGGCGAAACATTGGCGGAACGTATCGCACATCTTCGGGTGATCCGGGATATTCAGGACAAAACCGGCATTTTGCGGGCATTCATTCCCTGGTCGTTTTCACCGCTCAATACCCGGATGGCGCATATTCGTCCCGCTAGCGGAGCGGATTATCTGAAAATTGTGGCTATTGCCCGGATTTTTCTGGACAATATCCGCTTCATTCAGGCAGGGTGGCTGACCGAAGGTGCGAAATTGGCTCAGATTGCCCTGACAATGGGCGCGAATGACATGGGCGGTGTTCTGACCGAGGAGCTTGTGGTTAAAGCAACCGGTATCGGTACCCGGATGACCGTAAGCGATATGAATGAACTGATCCGCAATGCCGGAAAAATCCCGGTGCAGAGAGATTCGGAGTATCGGATACTGTAAGCCTTCCTTCCAATAACAAATGCAAGCTTGAAATATTCTCCATTATTGATTATATAGGCATTAAAAGATTGAACTGATATTCAAATTTTGTTTGTGGGAGTCAGATTATGTCGAAATTGTTATGGAAGCCTTCTGAAGAGCGCATCAGGCAGACCAACATGTATCGCTTTATGCAGCATGTCAATCAGAAATACGGAAAAAATTTAACCGATTATCCGCAACTGCATCAGTGGTCTGTGGAGAATATCGCAGATTTCTGGTCAACCTTGTGGGATTTTGTGGGCGTCAAAGCATCAAAACGATGGGAGCAGGTGATTGATGATCCGTACAAAATGCCCGGAGCCAAATGGTTTTCCGGCGCTCGCCTCAATTTTGCCGAAAATCTGCTCAGATATCGGGACGATCAGGTCGCGCTGATTTTCAAAGGCGAAGGAATGCCATCAAGCAAGATCACCTATCGAGAATTGTATAATGAAGTCGCACAGGTGGCGAAATCGCTGAAAGCCTTGGGCATCAAAGCCGGAGACCGTGTGGTCGGATTCATGCCCAATATGCCGCACAGCATCATTGCCATGTTGGCAGCAACCAGCATGGGCGCAGTGTGGTCATCCTGTTCCCCGGATTTCGGTGTCAAAGGCGTGCTAGATCGCTTCGGACAGATCAAACCCAGAGTGCTGTTCACTGCCAATGGCTATTCCTTCAAAGGCAAAAATATGGATTCGCTGGAAAGAATCAGCGATATTCTGAAGCAGATCGGCACGGTGGAAAAAGTCGTGGTCGTGCCTTATACAGACAAAAATCCCGATATCAGCAAAGTTCCCAATGCCGTGATGTACGCTGATTTCAAAGCAAAAGAAAGCAATCTGGAAATTGAGTTCGAGCAGCTTCCTTTCGATCATCCGCTCTACATCATGTATTCTTCGGGAACCACCGGCTTGCCCAAGTGCATGGTTCAGGGCGCGGGTGGCATTCTGCTGCATCAGTTGAAAGAGCATATTCTTCATACAGACTTAAGCCGCAAGGATACGCTGTTTTATTTCACCACCTGCGGATGGATGATGTGGAACTGGCTGACCTGCGGACTTGGCGTAGGCGCAACATTGGTGCTGTTTGACGGCAATCCCTTCCATCCGCATCCGGGCGCGTTGTGGGAAATGGCTCAGCAGGAAAAGATTACCGTATTCGGAACCAGCGCGGGCTATATTGCGGCATTGATGAATTCAGGCGTCAAGCCCGGCAAAGAATATGATTTGACGCATCTTCGGGCGCTGCTGTCAACAGGTTCGCCGCTTTCGATTGAGGGATTCGAGTTTATCTACAGCGACATCAAGTCAGATATTCAACTGGCTTCGATTTCCGGCGGAACCGACATCAACGGCTGTTTCGCATTGGGCAATCCGATGGGACCGGTGTATGCCGGCGAATTGCAGTGTCGGGGACTCGGCATGAAAGTGGAAGCATTCGACGAATTCGGCAAACCCATTATCGGCAGACAGGGAGAATTGGTGTGTTCCGCCGCGTCTCCGTCCATGCCGATTTATTTCTGGGATGATCCGAGCGGCAAAAAATATCAGGATGCGTATTTTGATATGTATCCGGGTATTTGGCGGCATGGCGATTATATCGAAATCAACGAGCGCGGGGGAGTTACGATTTACGGGCGTTCCGATGCCACCCTGAATCCCGGCGGAGTGCGGATCGGTACGGCTGAAATTTATCGTCAGGTCGAGCAGTTGGAAGAAATTGAGGACAGCCTTGTGATCGGACAGCCGTGGAAAAACGATGTGCGGGTGATTCTGTTCGTCAAGATGGCTCCCGGATACGGTCTGACTGAAGAGTTGAAAAAGAAGATCAACAACACGATCCGCGCCAACGCATCTCCGCGTCATGTTCCCGCGAAAATCGTGGAAGTGCCGGATGTGCCTTACACACTGAACATGAAAAAAGTGGAGCTTGCGGTCAAAAAAGTGGTCGAAGGCAAAGTGGTTCTGAACAAAGATGCGCTGAGAAACCCGGAAATTCTGGATTATTACGCAAATCTAAAGGAATTGCAGGAAGATTAGAATTTCTTTGTTACATGGGCAATTGCCGGATGCGGTGATTGTCCCATGCGTAATGTGGTAGCAATTGAAGCTCGACTTCTAATGTTCTATAGAATATGCAAAATTGAATTATAGGAGGCTACGAAATTTCGGAAGCAAGCGGAAAGAAAAGCAGATTCTCATTTCCGCATTATCTCGGTCTGGGAGGCGGAGGAATTTTCATCGGGTCTGCCCCCATCTGAAGGCGGAATCTGACGCCGGTAGGATCACGAAAGCGGAAATTTTCCGAAGAAATTTTAGTGCCGCGAAATATGGTTTCGGTATCCGAACTGCCCCATATCCGCACCACCGATCCGATTTCGATCTGGTCCAAGCGAAAGCTTTTATCCATGATTACAGTAATATTTTCGATATTCTTATCATTCTGTCCGATAGGGCGTACCACCAGTTTTCTGCTTTGCTCATCAGCAGATATGACTGTTCCCAGAATCACGTCCTCCGCTCTTGCAGGAGAACAGAGAATCAGCAGCAGTATATGTATCAGAATGACCAGTTTATACCGCATTGTGTTATCGTTCTCCGATAGGTTTCGGTTCCGAAATCGGAATGATTGTCTGTCAGATCAATTTTGGCAAATATCTCGAATTTTTTAAAAAAATAGCTGATGTTCAGCCCGATTCCGCGTTCGTTATCCTGTCGTTTTATATTTCCCCATGGGCTGTCGGATGCGTTATCATAATCGAATCGTTTCCAATAAGCTGACGGCGTAAATTCCCATGCCTCAATCGGCGTCCATATTAATGAAACACCGAATCCTTTTTCGATATAAGATTCGTAAGATATGGAAAAATCAGAATGTATATATTCCAAAAATGCCTCACTTTTCAAATCGGAAGACAGATAAAAAATGCCTCGCAGATGGGTCGCACTGAGCATTTCATTGCGCTGATTTTCCGCACCGGACAGAGTGTACACAGGCATTGACGGAGATGGAAACAGCAGTGCCGATCTTCGGAATATCGGTGCCGGTGAAGGATTATCCCGATGAGCATACCATTCTGCCGAATTGATATAGTTCTGCCAGCTTAGTATCTGCTGAATTTCCAATGTGATCCGGGCAGAAGCAAGCCAGTCGAGTTTTGCTCCGAGTGTAACACCGTCTTTTTCATCAGCGGGATTCAGTTTATCCCGATAGCCCGATATTTCTGCAAAAATACCGGGAACCAGAAGACCTCCGGCAGCAGTCCACGTCAGATAACCGCCCGCTCTCAGGCGATAGCTGTTTTCGAGACTGAAGTATTCTTTGTAAATTCCTTCTGTGAATATATCGCTTTCATAAGCCGGATTTTCGGGAATGATACGAAAGCCGAGTTTGGCGCGATATAAAACAAAAGCGGAATTTTTTTCCTCTTGAGACAGTGAAACATTGGTGTCATAACCAGCAGATATTCCTGCAAGACCGTTGAAATTTGCGCCGGCATGAGTCGAGAGGGGAATCAGACAGATCATAAAGAAGGAAATAAAACAGACATATCCGATACGGATGTTTACCGACATATCACCACCTTGTATTCCGAAAAAAGTTACCGAATCTCATCCTCCCCGGGGGAAGAGGAGGATGGTTCGGTATATATACCATACGAAGATGATGCGAAAGAGTCAAGTTAAAGTGCGGATGCCGGCTTTTTCATATCTTTCATCCACAAAGGTCTGCCGGTGGTCGTGTCAATCAGTTGAATCTGATTTTCACCGATAGTAATGGTTGCTGCAAAAATTTTCTGAAAACTGTCGGGCATGGTTACTTTATATCCGTCAACCGTAACCGTGTCGCCGACTGCCGGGCGTGCAATCCCCAGACTTTCCCAATATGGCGCAGGTCCGATGCCATACACCGTGATAATCTCTGTGCCGGTATTGATTTTCAATCCGTCGCGATCCGCAACTTCGCTTATTGTGCCGAGAATTGTAACGGCTTCACCGGAAAGAATATCTATGGGAGCATGTCCGCCGTGACCGTCTTTCGGATGCCACAAAGGTCTGCCGGTGGTCGTGTCAATCAATGTAACCTGCTTGGCGCCGATAGTCACTTTTGCCGCAAGGATTTTCTGAGAACCGTCGGTCTTGGTTATTTTATATCCGTCAACAGTAACCGTTGCGCCGACTGCCGTGCGTGCAATCCCCAGACTTTCCCAT
>CAZMDM010000063.1:0-4270 GCA_964564775.1 uncultured Desulfonema sp.
TGGATGAACCGACCGCCGCTCTCGATCCCTCTGCACGAAATGAATTTTATGAGACTGTTTCCGATCTGAACCGAAAGATGAAAGTTACGATTCTGATGGTCAGCCATGACAGCGGAACCGTGGGACAATATGCCTCAAAACTGCTGTATCTGAACAGACGCATCGTGTTTTACGGAAGTTTTCAGGAATTTTGCATATCAGAGGATATGAGCCGGTATTTCGGAAAATTCGAGCAGCATCTGATCTGCCGCCAGCATAACGGGAAATGTCATGACAAAATTTTTTGAAATCCTGCAATTCGAATTTGTCCAAAGAGCCTTGATCAGCGGCGTATTTATCGCGGTATGCTGCGCGGTATTGGGCGTATTTCTGGTGCTGAGACGCTATTCGCTGATCGGAGACGGCTTGGCACATGTCTCATTTGCCGGAGTAGGATTGGGTCTGATGCTGAATATTTATCCGCTTTATGTTGTGATAGCTCTGGCAGTGCTGTCCTCATGGTGGATTCTGCATCTGTCGGAAAACACGGATATACACGGAGATGCGGCTATCGGTCTTCTGTCTGCTACGGGCGTTGCGGGCGGCATTCTTCTGGCAAGCATCGGAAAAGGCTTCAATGTGGATTTGTTCAGCTATCTTTTCGGCGATATTCTGACGGTCGGACAGGAGGAAACTTATGCAGCCGTAGGTTTATCGCTGATCGTGATGATCGTAGTATATCTGTTTTATCACGAACTGTTTGTTCTGTCTTATGATGAGGAATATGCCCGTACGCTCGGGATCCGAACCAAACGGCTCAACCGGGTTTTGCTCATCCTCACGGCAATAACGGTAGTGCTCGGCATCAGAATTGTCGGAACCATGCTGGTCTCCAGTCTGATTGTCTTTCCCGCAGTTACTGCCCTGCAATTGGCAGAAAGTTTCGGAAAAGTGATCTTATCCGCCGCGGTAATCGCTTTGATATCCGTTGTGTTGGGATTGTGCATCAGCATTATCGCGGATCTGCCTGCCGGAGCATCTGTGGTGCTGGTAAATTTTGCGGGATTTGCTATTGCATTCGGAATAAAGCGTATTGTAAAAGGCTGAAAAATCATCAGCAGAGGTGAATATGAGACAAGCTTTGTCAGCCAAACGCAAAACCATTCTCGATACGATCAATCGTTCCGATACCCCGATGACAGCAAAGGAGATTTTTGCAATTCACAAAAAAGACATCAACTTGGCAACCGTGTATCGTGCGCTGGGCTATCTTGAAAAATCCGACATGATCGGGGCATTCACGCTTGCCTGTTCAAAGGAAGGTGTTGTGCGCTTTTATCATCGCAAAGCAGAGCCGCATGTTCACTTTTTTCACTGCGAGAAATGCCATAAATTCACAGAATTGGATTCATGCCCGTTGAATAGCGCTCATCATCTCATAAACCCGGATAACGGCTACATTGTCAACACCCATACCCTGTATTTTACAGGCATCTGCAAATTGTGTTCGGATGTTCAAGAAAGATAACGCTTGAATTCTATTTTTATTTCAAATCAACCTCTCCCTCAATCTCGTAAATCTCTTCTGCGTCTTATCATTTCGGATCGCAATTGCAAGGGCTTTTTTTGTTCCCACCAGCACTACCAATTTCTTGCCCCGCGTAACCGCCGTGTAAATTAAATTTCTCTGCAATAACATATAGTGCTGAATCACCACCGGAATAATCACCGCAGGATATTCCGAGCCTTGCGCCTTATGCACTGACACCGAATACGCCAGCACGATTTCATCGCATTCCGAAAACTCATACGCCACTTCCCGCCCGTCAAACGTAATCGTAAGCTCCTGAGATTCGAAATCAATATTCGTGATTCTGCCGATGTCGCCGTTGAACACTTCTTTGTCGTAATTATTTCTGATCTGCATCACCTTGTCGTTTAAGCGAAAACTGCGATGTCCTCTGGTAATCTCTTCACTGTTTCCCGGATTGAGCGCGTTCTGAAGCTCGATATTGAGATTGATCGCACCCACAATACCTTTGTTCATCGGCGTCAGTACCTGAATATCATCAATCGGATGAAACCCGAAGCGATTGGGAATGCGTTCTTTGGCAAGTTTTAAAATAATATTCAGCACATCTTCGGGCGATTCTTTTTCGATAAAGAAAAAATCATCGGAATCCTTGTTGTCGTAGTACGGAAAGCTGCCCTCATTGATCCGGTGAGCATTGACAATGATTTTGCTTTGTTTTGCCTGACGGAAAATTTCAGTCAGCGACATCACCGGAACTGCGCCGGATTCGATAATATCATTCAGCACATTGCCCGCACCCACAGAGGGCAGTTGATTCACATCTCCGACCAAGATCAGCGTGGCTTTGTTCGGCACGGCTTTCATCAGATGATACATCAGCACCGTATCGATCATCGAGGCTTCGTCAATAATCAGCACATCGCAATCCAGCGGATTTTCATAATTTTTCTGAAACCCGCCTTTGCTCATGCTGTATTCCAGCAGCCGATGAATGGTCTTTGCCGGATGTCTGGTGGCTTCATTCATGCGTTTGGCAGCTCTGCCGGTCGGTGCAGCCAGTAGAATTTTCAGTCCGAGCATGGAAAAAATTTTGAGAATCACCTGAATAATCGTGGTTTTTCCGGTTCCGGGTCCGCCGGTTATCACCATGACTTTGCTGGCAATGGCAGACCGAACCGCGTCGGATTGTTTTTTTGCCAATTTTATGGTCAACTGATTCTGAATCTTTTCAAGGCATTCTATTGGATCGAGCAGCGGCATATCTTTGCGGATACTGAGCAAGATTTTCATGCGATGGGCAATGCCGCTTTCGCAGACATGAAACTGAGTCAGATACACGGCTTTGTGATTGGGCTTGAACTCTTCCGTGTCATCGTTCAAATCTTCGATCACGACTTTTCTTTCTGCGGCAAGCCGGGCAATGGCATCGGCAGCAATCTCCTGATTCAATTCGAGAATCTCAGCAGATTTTTCGATCAGAGGCTGATAGGGATAATAGACATGACCGTCATCTGCCAATTGATTCAGGACATACAAAACTCCGGCAGAAGCTCTGAGCGGAGAATCTTTGGCAAATCCGAGTTTTTCGGCAATCTTATCCGCAGTGATAAAGCCGATGCCGAAAATATCGGTTGCCAGACGATAGGGATTTTCCGTAACCATTTTGATGGCTTCATTGCCGTATTGCTTGAAAATTTTGGCAGCATATCCAGAACTGACGCCGTGTGCTTGAAGAAAAATCATGACTTCCCGGATTTCTTTCTGATCGTCCCAAGCCTTGCGAATCAGATTGATGCGTTTCTGCCCGATGCCTTCGACCTCGGTGAGTGATTCGATGTTTTCTTCGATCACATCCAGCGTTTTATCGCCGAATTTGCGGACAATGCGTTCGGCAATTCTGGGTCCCACGCCTTTGATCAAGCCGGATCCCAGATATTTGCGGATGCCATGCACGGTTGCCGGAGATTCGGTGCTGTAAGACGTTACTTTGAATTGCTGCCCGAATTTGGGATGATTCTGCCATTCTCCGATCATTTTCACAATTTCGCCCGGTGTCGGAGACATGAAATTTCCCACTACGGTTACCAAATCGTAATGCCCGTTCACCCGGACTTTGGCAACTGTGTAGCCGTTTTCTTCATTCTCAAAGGTGATTCGTTCGTTTTGGCCTTAACCGTGTGCAAGCATGATTATTCTTCGTAATACGCGTACTGATCCGGTGCTTTGCCTTCGGATTCGATGATATGTGCTTTTTTTACGCGGGGATTCTGCGGTCCGATATCTTCAAGCAGCACATGAAAACGCCAGTCATCACCGAAATCATAGTGATATTCCATCTCATCCCCGATCTGAAGCGGTATATCTCCGATTTTCACATCATCCGCAGGCAGTTCTTCTTTGTTCATGTATGGATGGCAGAATCTGAGCGAATGACCGAATTGATTTTTAAAAATAAATTCATAGAGATGATCGGAATCGAATCGGAACGCGTTCAGAATAGCGCTGCTCAGATCATCAAAACTGGAATTGCCGGGAATGGCAATCTTCCGCCATTTCTTTTTGCCCAATGATACTTTGAACACATACATCCCGTCTCTGAACGCATAGTCCGGCAATCGAAGCGAATTGTGCCATTCCGGGAAAAAAGGACTCAGAATCGTTCTCAGATCGAGCGGCGGCTCATCTTCATCCGCTTCCATTATCCGGGCAAAAAAATCCATCATATCGCCTTCTTTGGGTATCAGCATTTCCATTATC
>CAZMDM010000064.1:0-11318 GCA_964564775.1 uncultured Desulfonema sp.
CAATACTTCGGACAGTTTTTTAAAAATAAGACTGCAATGCAAAATAACCTATTGAAAATACATGATCCCGTTATCTTAAACTGCAAGAATTGAAATTTATGTATAAACAGTAGGTTATAAAAAAGTGTCCGAACCATTGTTAAACATAGAATTAACAAATGTAGAAAAAGTTTTTTTCCACGTAGCCTTATGATTTTTATCTAAATAATCTTTTATGACATGTTTTGTAAAATCAATACAATCTGGATGAAGTTCTCGATTTCCACAATCTTCACATTTTTCGCAATAATGAGAATTTCCAACAATAAGAACTTTTTTTCTGAACATAGAAAATTCGATATCATATTTATCGCCTACCCAAGGCTCAAAAAATACAGTCATTTTGTTCATCCTTTCATAACAGGGGATGTGCGGATACACACCCCCTGATGAAGCTGAAAAATTCGGCTTAGAGCTTGGACATCAGTTCTGCTCTTACCTTGTCAATGGACGCTTCGCCGTCAACAGTGATGTATTTGAAAGCAGCATTTTTCTGATCTCTGAAATAATAGGCAGATGCCAGAGTTCCGGTCTTGGTGTCATAATAGATGTCATGGCGTTTGTTGATAGCCGCTTCATCCTGATCATCGGCTCTGGCGGACAATGCACCGCCGCACACCCGGCATTTGTCTCCGTTGGGTTTGATCGCATCAATATAGATATTGTTGGGATGGTTATTATCCGTGGCGCAAAGTCTGCGACCCATGATTCTGTCTTTGGCAACCTGTCTGGGCAGAAGAATTTCCACAACAAAATCCAGCTTCATTCCGGCAGCTTTTAAAGCTTCATCCAATTTTTCGGACTGAACTTTGTTTCTGGGGAATCCGTCCAGCAGCCAGCCGTTTTTGCAGTCGTCTTTTTTCAGACGATCCAGAATCATGGGAATCGTGATTTCATCCGGCACCAGATCACCTTTGTCAATATAGGCTTTGGCTTTCTTGCCAAGCTCTGTTCCACCTTTGATATTTTCCCGGAAAATAACGCCGGGTTCGATGTGTGCAACCTTGAATTTGTCTTTCAACAGAGTTCCCTGTGTTCCCTTGCCGCTGCCATTGGGTCCGAAAAGCAAAATGTTCATTTACGCCATAGCTCCTTTTTCTGGTTTCGGGATAAGACGTCCCGTTTTTGTCAACCTCTTTAATACACAAGTCCGAAAAAAAATCAACAGTTAAGTGTGCATTTCAAAGAATAGGGTTGTCATACAACTTGTCTTTAGATTAACATACTTAAATTATTATGTTTTATTGTAAAATACACAATAAATTAGTTATCGAATAAATACAAATTGTTAAACTTAATATATTGTTTTAAATGGAAGAATAAAACAATCATGCTCAAACCATGACCTCTGAAATGCACACTTTATGAACAGACAAAGAGAAGTTTTTACAAAATTTTCATCAAATCCTAACCATTTTCTAACAATAGCATCGTATTTTACTTTATATCTTGATCGAAGATTATTTTTATTTCGGAGGAAAAATAATGAAAAGATTTTGTTTTATCATGTTGGCAATCATCTTGACGGCATCGGTCTCGTATGCCGGAAATATCAACATCAATGGTTCTACCACTGTTTTGCCTATCGCACAGAAAGTGTCGGAAGCATATATGAAAGAAAATCCCGATACAAAAATCTCCATTTCCGGCGGCGGATCCGGCAACGGCATCAAAGCCATTATCGACGGCACGGCAGACATCGGCAATTCATCCCGTGCCATGAAGCCGGAAGAAGAAAAGCTGGCACAGGAAAAAGGCGTAACCCCCGTATCATTTACAATTGCATATGACTGCATCATCCCTGTGGTTCATCCGAGCAACACACTCAAAGATATTACGATGGATCAGTTGAAAGCCATTTACAAAGGCGAGATCAAAAACTGGAAAGAAATCGGCGGACCCGATACAGCCATCGTAATTATTTCTCGTGATACCTCTTCTGGAACTTATGAAGTCTGGGAAGAAAAAGTCATGAAAAAAGAAAGAGTTTTCCCCGGCGCACTGCTTCAGGCATCCAGCGGAGCGATTGTTCAGGCGGTTTCCAAAAACCCCAATGCTGTCGGTTATGTCGGCGTTGGATATCTCAATGATACCATCAAAGCATTGAGCGTCAACGGTATTGTCGGTTCCAAAGAAACCACACTGAACGGCAAATTCCCCATCAGCAGACCCTTGTTCATGTTCACCAAAGGACAGCCGACAGGTGAAGTCAAAAGCTTTATCGATTATATGATGGGTGAAAAAGGTCAGAAATTGGTAGAGGAAAGCGGTTTTGTGCCTTTGAAGTAAGTCGTGAATAACTCCCTCTCTTTCCCATAGCTCGGAGGTAAATTCTCCGGGCTATATTATTTTTGCAGATCACCTCTGATTGATTTTGATATCAGACCTCTTTCAAAACTTTTCAACCGAGCGATAAATCGCCCGGCTATGCGCTGAAGCCTGATGAAACAAGCTACACGATGCATCCGATATTACTTTTTATTCATCCGATAAGCGGCAAGCAGCAGCAGCGCACCGCCGATTGCCAGAGAAAAACTTTTCAGATTGAATCCGGTAACTTTACCGAATCCGAGCTGTGTTCCGATGAATCCGCCGACCACCGCGCCCGCAATGCCGATCAGACTGGTAACAATGATGCCTCCGGGGTCTTTGCCCGGCATAATGAGTTTTGCCAGCATTCCTGCAATCAGTCCGAATACGATCCACGATAAAATCCCCATATCCCCCTCCTTTGTTTCAGTAAGTTTTTTTGTACGTCATCAGCCCCGCTTTGTCAACGATTGTTTATAATAAAATTTTTCTTAAAGACTTACGGATTTTTTGAGATAAAAAAATTTCCGATATCCGTATTTATTCTATGAAATTCTTGATTTATCCAAAATGAAACGCTATTATTCTCTGCTATTATGCTATGACAGTGTTTCCGATCTGTTTGAAAGAGGAATCCGAGATGAATCTCGATACATTTTGTTCCGAATACCGGATAAAAAAAAGCAGTAGTCCCCCGGAAAACGATACTCATGATGCAGATATTCATCTGCTGATTGAAAAGTATCAGGCAGACACGCTCCGATATGATGAAAAACAGAAGTTTCTGAAAAGAGTAATCTGTCAGAACAGCAAAATCAGAAAAGTATGGACAGAGGTGAAAAAATTCATAATTTATCGGATGAACTCTTTTTATTTTGGCAACAAAGAGATGGCTGAACGCAGCGCAAAGCAGATGATGGAATGCTGTTCTGTCATTTTACAGCAGAGTGCTGAAAATTGTCTGAAAAAATTCGATATCAGACGATCATCGGTTCGGGATAATCAGAATATTTTTGCGCTGCTGTCGGGCTTTATCGCACAGAGTGTTCATTACCGGAAGGTTCTCAAAGAGATCGGCTTGGAAAATCTGAACAATCAGATCGAGATCGCTTCCATTGACCGGAGCGGAAGCGAATATGACGATGCGCCGGAAATCTGCATTGTCAGCAATGAAGACAGCCCGGAACAGAAAGCTATATTGAATGATCTGGTGGAAAAAATCATGGCAAGTTTCAACGCCTCGCCGAAATCCGTCAAATTCAGTGATTTTGTCAATGAAAGCATCAGCAGACAAAGTTTTTTATCCGACAAGGCACGGCAGCAGAAAAAACGGCTGAGAGATTTTCTGAAGAAACAGTGGGATTTGGATGATTATTTTACAGATGATATTATCGAAAAAATTATAGAGTTTATAACTAAAATATAATTTTTTCCCATTCATCTGTCACGAAACAATAAAGCTCTGACATTATATTTGTCAGGGGGGAGTATATACCAGTTCAAAGTGTAACGTGCAAAGTGAAGAATTTTACACTTTTTTCAGGAGGGGCGTAGCATGACTGATTGCACTATCATTCAAAATATCGGTAATATGTCATTAGATATAAAAAAAGCGTATCTGACCTATCTTTATACCAATGAATCGGAGCAGTCCGAACAGGTCAAAGCATGGTTGAAAACGCTTCTGAAACCTGACGAAGATGATGCGGTTCGGGCAATGGCGATACAGATTATGGGCGCATCCGTTGATGAACAGGAAATCAGAGAATCTCTCACGGAAATTCTGCCTCAGTTACCCAAAGAATCGGCAAGCTATTGCTTTATCAAATCACTGATGATTACGGCATTGTCGGATGATATCGATGAAGTCAGGGCATGGGGGAAGCGGATGATCCGGGAGTATGAACAGATAAATACCGATAATAATAATGAAATATCCGATTTTCTCTATCGGAATCTCGATAATGAAAACGCTCCGGTTCATCTCAGATGGCATTGCGCTTTGGGACTGGCATATATAGGAACAAAGCAGGCAGTGGATAAACTTATGTTTTTTTGTAAAAAACTTCTGTTAAAAATGCCTATCGATTCGAACTCCGAATACTCGGATTCGGAAAATATTTACAGAATCCTTGCGGAAAAAGCGGCTTACAGCATCGGTACAGCTGCTGAAAAAATCTGCGCGTATGGAAAATCGGCAGATGCGCTCGGAGTGCTGCAACGAATTTCCGAGCGGATAGGGGAAAACGGATCGGTAATATGGGCATTGGACAGATTCAAAAATATCCGATCGGCAATCCCCGAACAAGACATGACTTACAGATACTTCTTTCAATCCTTTTCACAATTCCTGACCCATGTATTCACATTCAGATTTGCAGGAGCAGTTGCAGCAGCTTGCCTTGTTATTGTTGTCATTCTATATAAGCCCGAAACAGCAAATATCAGTATTATCGGAATCAGAGGCAACGCATTGCCCGATTCACGGGGAAAGACGAGCGCATCGGAATTTGAAATAAAAGAAGGCGGAAGTTTGAAGAGCGGAGATCATTTCAATATCAGAGTTGTCAATCATAAAGACGCATATCTTTACGTTCTGCTGCATGACAGCGCGGGAGAGATCACGAAATTATTCTCAGATAAGGTCTATGCCGGAAAACCTATTGTGATTTCTAAATCGGAAGACGGTTCGAAACTGATACTCGACGATACTGTCGGTGATGAAACTCTGTATTTCCTGACTTCGGATATACCGATAGAAGATTTCGATAAAAAACTCGATGTTCTCAGAAAAACAGATACGGATCAGATACAGCAAATATTTCCGAAAACTTTGATCAGGACGTTCCGGATCAGGCATGAAAGATAAATTATTTTGACATCATATTATTTACGATGTTATATTAACAATATAGAAGATTTTTGTAAATCCTTTCTCGTTGGCGATATGATTTTTTCAAAAGCGGATTGTTTTTATCAAAATGAAATGTTATGCTCGATTCCGCTTTTCAAAAACCCGATATTTTTTCTTGACATTTGCATCGGGTCTGTTAAAGAAAAAAATGAATGTTCATTCATTTTATATTTTTTGTGAAAGGGGAATCAACTTACACATTATGGAAGCCGCTTTAATTTCTCCGGCAAACGCCTCTATACTGGGGATACCGTCGGTCATTTTCTCACTTTTGTTTCCGATGATCGGTGCGGGATTGTTTGCGTATATCATTGCCAAACGTCTTGCGCCTATTGTTCTGTCCGAGGCTGACCCGCGCATGGATCGCCTGCCGGAGCGCGCATGGAACATGCTCAAATACGCAATCGGTCAGTATCGCCAGCCCCGATATCTGCGGGAAGGCATCATTCACATTTCCATCTTTGCAGGATTCATGATTATTTCCCTGCATTCGATCACACTGGTAATTCTGGGCATCAAAGACGGTTATACGCTGCCTCTGATGGATGGAACATTGGGTCATATTTACGGCGTATTGAAAGACCTGATTGCCACTGCGGTTCTGGCAGCATGTATCGCGGGAATCATCAACCGTTTGGTTATCAAACCCAAACGCTTCGAAGTTCCGCCGAATCTGGGCAAAGATCATACGCCCGAAGCCGTATTCGTTCTGCTGATGATTTCCGGATTGATGATTGCAGATTCAGTTTTCGAAGGAACGCTGGCTGCCGCGGAAATACAGAAAGGCATGGCAACCACTCAGATTCTGGTACCGTTCACTCTGACATGGTTTGCCGCGCATTTTTTCGGATTTTTCTCGATAGCCAAGCTTCAGAGCCTTCATCTGTGCGGATATTTCAGCCATGAACTGATTTTCTTCGGATTTCTGAACTTTCTGCCCTTGGGCAAACATTTTCATGTCATCACCTCCATTCCCAATGTATTTCTGATGAAACTGAATAAGGGTTCAGTGAAACCTGTCCGATGGGGAGTGGACGAAACCAAGCTGGACGAACTCAAATCTTTCGGTGTTAAAAAATTCGAAGATTTTACATGGAAGCATATTCTGGATTTCTATTCCTGTGCAGACTGCGGACGCTGCTCGGATCAGTGTCCGGCAAATGCAGTCGGACGCCCCTTATCTCCGCGATTTATCAGCATCAAAGCCAGAGAATACAGCTTCAAACACTATCCGCTCAAAGGACAATTTACCAAAGGTGAACCGCTCATCGGTTCCGAAGGCTCGATTTATTCCGAAGATGAAATCTGGTCCTGCACCACCTGCGGCGCGTGCGAGGAAGAATGTCCGATTCTGATCGAATACATTGATAAAATTGTGGATCTGCGTCGCGGCATGGTGGATGAGGGCAGTGTTCCCAAATCTCTGCAAAAAGCGCTTCAGGCAATTGAGAAACGCGGCAATCCCTGGGGCAAAATGGAAAAGAAACGTGCGGAGTGGACCAATGATCTGCCTGAAACCTGTAATGTGAAAATGCTGGATGAAGGGGATCAGGCGGAAATGCTGTATGTTGTGGACAGCATCACGTCATTTGATGACCGCATTCAGAATATCGGCAAATCCACAGCCAAAATCCTGTGCGCTGCCGGCATTGATTTCGGTATCTTGGGCAAATCCGAAAAAGACAGCGGGCATGATGTGCGGCGATTCGGCGAAGAAATGCTGTTTCAGGATTTGAAAGCGCAGAACACCGAAGTGATCGTGGAATCCGGTGTCAAGCGCATTGTTACGGCTGATCCTCATGCGTATAATGCCCTGAAAAAAGATTACAAAGGACTTCCGCCGGTATTTCATATCAGTGAAATTATTGCAGAATCTTTGAAAAATGGGAAACTTCGTCTCAAAAACATCGAAGACCCGAATGCGGTGTATGTATATCATGATCCCTGCTATCTGGGACGTCATAACAACATGTACGAAGCACCGAGACAGGTCTTGGATGCGATTCCGGGCATCAAGCGCGTGGAAATGGAAAAAAGTCGGGATCGCTCTTTCTGCTGCGGCGGCGGCGGGCTGATGCTGTTCTACGAGCCTGTGGAAGAAACCCGCATGGGCAGACTGCGCGTGGAAATGGCTGCCAAAGCCGGTGCGACCGTAATCGTAACCGCATGTCCGTTCTGTATGGTCAATTTGGAAGACGCGATCAAAACAACCGGACTGGAAGGCAAGATGGTGGCAATTGATCTTGTGGAGTTGATCGAAAGACATTTGGCGTAATTTCGGAAAGCGGGAATGCGGATATGATGAACAATATTCTGTATTCCCGCATTTTTTATGGAATCAGTCCGATAATGACGATGGAGAAAGTAATGGCTGAAATTGAAAAATTATCTAACTCAGAATATAATATTATGGAAAAATTACGAAAAATGAAAATTTCACTCCATCGGATTTCGGGTTTTTCTATAAGTAGGATGAATTATGGCATACGAATCTGTTGACCAACTTCAAAAAATGTTGACGGAGAAAGTCTTCCATTATGCAAAAGATTCCAAAAAAGCTGCCGGAAGAGCATTATGAGGGTGTTTGAAAAGTAAAATATAAGCGGTTGCGTGGGAGAAGTTTCTGTGGGAAAAAAGCTCCGATAATTCTGAAAAATGAGTCAGAGGTTTCACTCTGCTTCCGCGCCGATGGGTGGTTGAGAGAAGCTTCGCATGGCTGAATCAGCATCGGAGACTCAGCAAGGATTACGAATATCTGACGGATACAAGCGAAGTTATGATTCAGGCTGCGATGATCGGGATTATGCTTCATCGGCTTGCTCCTGAAAATGAATAGAATGTATAGTTTGACTTTTCAAACACCCTCTATGATTTTGGAATAATGACCGCTGGAAGACAAATCAACACTCTCAGTCAGGAATGGGGAACGCCTGAAAAATATGTGAATGCAGTTAAAGAATTTTTCGGTGGAAAGATTGACCTGGACCCATGCTCAAACGAATATTCCCTTGTAAATGCAGAAGTTGAATATAAACTGCCTGAAAAAGACGGTTTAAAAGAAAGCTGGGATTATGCTACTATTTATGTCAATCCGCCTTATGGCATAGATAAAGAACATAGAACGTCAATCAGAGATTGGCTTTATAAATGTGCAGCAGCACATAAGCGATATGGCTCGGAAGTTTTGGCGTTAGTCCCTGTTGCAACAAACACCGGACATTGGAAAAAATATATATTCGGAAAAGCGCAATCTGTCTGCTTTTTATACGATACCCGATTGAAATTTTTGGTGAACGGTCAAAATGGCGGCAAAGGCGCACCGATGGCATGTGCTATGATTTATTGGGGACATCGGCATCAGCAATTTTTTTCGATATTCAAAAAATTCGGAGCAGTGGTTGATTTATCCGAACTTAAAGGAAAAGGTTTCGGGGAATATTCAAATGAAAATCGCCAGATACAAATTACCATAGAGGATTGAATGCCCCTGATCATAAAGAAATTAAAACAAAAGTGGGAGCGAAACAAAGCTTTTTACGCTGAAAAAGAAATCGGAAACGGCGTACAGGAGTTTGTTGCCGATATTCTGGAATCCGAAGATATATTCGGTCTGACACTCGGAGAACCCTCAACACCGGACAGCCTCCGCAGCAACGAATTTACCAAAGAGGAAAGCAGAAAGAAACGCCGTGCGGATATGGTGATCTTTATCAATGCGGAAATCATCATTCCGGTCGAAGTCGAAAGATACGGCAGTATTATTTCCGGACAAGATCAGATCATACAGTACAAAGCAGACTGGGATAAAAAGCTCGGCATTCTGACAGACGGCTGTATATGGCGGTTTTTTAACAATAATAAATACAGAACCTTCACACTGGACGATCTTTTCGGGAAGACGGATGAATTTCTCGTATTCTGGCATGAGTATATCAAGCCTGAAAATTACTATATTTCTTTTTTCGAAACTGCCGGTAATTTTGATAAGTATGAAGAATTATACGCTGATTCTTTCAGAGAATTGTTCTTTGAAGATATCACCTCACTCATACGCAGTTTCAAGAAAAAACTCAATATCGAAGGATATTTCAAAGACTTGAAAGATAGTGAAAAAGAAAAAAAAGCTACTGAAATTACTTATGCATATATTATCCAATTCATTCTATACAAAACTCTGGTGGATAATGATTTTGCCGATTTCAGACAGGAATTTTCCGAAAGAATCGAGACAATTAAGAATGCTATCAGATCGAATAGTTATAAAGAAGCTTTGGCTGCGATTCAGGGCATCAGCAGACTGATTTCAAAAAATGTGTATCGCCCCTTTATTCAGGAGCAGGAGCAGATTGATCTTACTCTGCAAAATCTTCTATTTCAACCTAAAAACATGCTCAGCGATGTATCTCCCTGGCTGGATATATTTGTTTTTATCAAAAAATACAATTTCGGCAAGATCCGAAATGAAATTTTCGGATATATTTATGAAAATTATCTGAAAGAGTTATACAGTGAAGAAAACAGAGGGCAGTATTTTACCGATCCGGCTGTTGTGAAATTCATGCTTGAGCAGATCGGATATGCCCAGAATGACTTAAAAAATATGATCCGTTCCGACAAAGGCATTTCGATCATTGATCCTTCCTGCGGCAGCGGAACATTTCTTTACAGTGCTGTGGATAATTTATCGGAAGCTTTCGGATATTCAAACGAAAAATCAGCCCGGTTGTTGAAAAAAGCTATATCGGAAAATATATTCGGACTGGATATTTCTGAATTTCCCTTGTATCTGGCGGAAATGAGCATTCTGATGCGAATGCTGCCCATCATTATCACCGAAAAATATAATGAACCGATGGATAAAAAAATCAAGGTATTTCTGACAAAAGACAGTATTTCCGAGTTTTTGGACACAAATATCAAAAGCACGCTGAAGGGTTCCGATGTCGAATACAGCAAAAACAGCGATCAATTGGCTCTGTTTCAAAACACAGTTGAATTGAATTATCACAGCTTTATGCGTGAAAAATCCGATTTGGAAGAAATGAAGCAGAGTTTGGAAAATCATAAGCAGTTACGCAGAAGATTCGACTTTGTGATCGGAAATCCGCCGTATATCGGATATAACGAGTGTTCGAAACAAGACCTGCTGATCGTCAAACTGATTCGTGAAAAAAAAGTATTGATGAGTGATATTTATGGAGTTAATCTGAACACTGTCCCGGGGCATTTGAAAGCATATTCTCCGAAGCCGAATTTATATGCTTTTTTTATTGCCTTGGGAATTGCTCTTTTAAAAGATAAGGGAAAAATTATGCTATATCATCCCTCAAACCCTTCTGACCGCAAGCGACTTGGATGTTCTTCGGTATCATATAGCTAAATATACCGTGATTGATACCATCATTATATTCAGTTCTGAAATGTTTATCGGAAGAGGAATCAGAGGGAATAAACCTGTTCCGACCTCAAGCCTTATTTTGCTTGCAAGCAGACAAATCCCGAAATCCGATCATAAGGTCAGGGTGGTTCATCATATTTCTCAATCCGAAGATATTGAGCAATGCTTAACAGAAATATCTGATTTTTCAGAGAAAAACAAAAAAGTAAGGCGAAATCTCATTTTGCAAACCGAGTTATTGAAAAATTTTGAAAATTGGAGTTTTATCAAGCAGAACCGGGAAGTTTCAGAATTATTCAAAAAATATAATCAGCATGAGAAGGTGGATATATACAGACTGCCGGAAATATCTTTGCAAAAGTTCGGCTCTTTGTTTTATTTTGATAAGGGGCTTGTATTTCCGAAAGATAAAATATATTCCGAGTCAGATATCGGGGACTCGGAGAATTATTTCTATCTCAGCAAGGCAGATAAGCGTAAATATCAGTTGGATTTGACAGATAAGGTAATTTCAAAAAATGATATCCGCCTGCCCAAAGGCGCTCAGGGCTTTGATGTATATGAAAAAAAATACAAAATTATCTGGCGATATATGAGTCCCGAAAGATTTTACTTTACCGACAAACGGGTAATGATCAATTTTAACTGGGTGATTAT
>CAZMDM010000065.1:0-1769 GCA_964564775.1 uncultured Desulfonema sp.
GTCCTCATCTTCCGGTGAAGTTACTCTGATCCAAAGACTTTCAGGGTCTTCGGGACTTTCCGTAACATTGAGGAGTTTCACTTCGGGAAATTTTTCCGTAACATAATTCAATACTTCCTCAACCAGCTGTTCCTGTTTGAAATTCATTGTCCGATCTCCTTTTCGATGAATCCTATCATTTCCTGAGCTTTGCGAAGCTGATCAGAGGCATCTTTTTTACTGATGCTCCGATTTTCATAATCAGCAGTATTTCTGATCGTCTGCATCTCCATCAGATACGGTTTTATTCTGCCCGGATAAATCTTATGTCGTTTGATCAGTTTCTCATTGAACTCGGACTGTACCCATCTGTGATCATATTTTCCCCGTTTCATACCCTTATGAAGCAGCGCTGCAACAGCCGCCTGAAACACTGAGAAATACGCCCGATTTGCACAGGCATTATAACATTCATGTTCAAAACTAAGCAAAGCAATCTTCAGATTCTCTTTTGCTTTGATGAAATATTCCATGTTACTCCTTTATTTTGCCCGAGAAAGCAGAATGATCGAAATCAGTTGCAGCGATGATGAAAAGATCACCAGATACATCACAGACATATCATATAAAACTCCCATCAGCGCACTTCCGAGAAACCAAAAAAGCCCGTATCCCATATTGAAAACGCCGTAAGCAGAACCGCGTTTTTCCGAAGGCACAAGCTGGGCAATGGCTGCCCGCATGACCGATTCCTGCATTCCCATTCCTATACCCCACAAAACCATTCCTGCCAGAGACAGTTTCCAATCTCCCAAAAAAGTCATCGGAGCGAAAAACAGGGAAAAGAACGCTCCGATAGCGACCGTGAACAGCCCTATCCGATCAAAGAGTTTGCCGAAAATCAGAGCAGCAATCGCATCCGAAATCATGGCAGCCGCATAAAACAACGGTATCAGATTTTCATCAACCACAGCAGCTTTCTTGAAATGAAACGCGATCAGCGGAAAATCCGCATAGCCCGCTGAAATCATAGCAACCGCAGTCATATACAGCCAGAAAGTCTTCTTCATTCCTTCCGGCTGAACTTGGCGGAAAGCTCCTTCGAGTTCGGCAGGCTGAGGATATGAAAACCTCGCGAACGCAAGGCTTATCAGGGCAAGCACCGCAGGTATTGCCAACACCGTGTATGCTGTCTTATATCCCCCTTTGTAATAAAAAACAAGCGCGACAATCAGAGGACCTGATGCTGCCCCGATCTGATCCATCGCCTCATGCAGTCCGAATGCCCATCCCGAACCGATCTGACTGCCCGCATGAGACAGCATCACATCCCTCGCAGGCGTGCGGATGGCTTTGCCCAATCTTTCCATAACCATGAGAGCTGCTGCGATTTCCCAACGCCCTGCCAGTGCCATAAGCGGAACCGCCAAAAGATTGACCGCATACCCGAAAATCGTAATCAGCCAGTATTGCCGGGTTTTATCGCTGATATAGCCTGAAATCATCCTCAGTCCGTAGCCGATCAACTCTCCCAAACCGGCAATGATGCCGACAGCAGTTGCACTTGCACCCAGAATTGCCAGATAGGGTCCATTGATGCTCCGCGCGGCTTCATACGTCATATCGCTGAACAGACTGACAATGCCGATCAGAATGGTAAAATGTAATGCGCCTTTGATTTTCATAATGCACACCTCCATAATTTTTGAATCTGATATTTGTCTTTAATATAAAAACAAGTGGCTTGTCAAGAATATTTTGTAACTTTTATCATATCATATTGATATAAT
>CAZMDM010000066.1:0-1823 GCA_964564775.1 uncultured Desulfonema sp.
TAAATCGCCCGGCTAGAAGCTGAACCCCGCTAAAGCGGACTGATAGCTGGCTTCAGCCTGCTTCAGCTTTTAGCCCTGAAATTTATTTCGGGGAGCAATTCACACATTGATCTCAAGCATCATTTCGGATAGCAGGCACACACGGCGCGGTATATAAGCGTTCTCTGATGTCGAACAATTCGTTATCAATCATGGTCTTTTCCCTCAAAACCGAGCGATAAATCGCCCGGCTAGAAGCTGAACCCCGCTAAAGCAGACTGATAGCTGGCTTCAGCCTGCTTCAGCTTTTAGCCCTGAAATTTATTTCGGGGAGCAATTCACACATTGATCTCAAGCATCTTTGTCGTATCATTTCCCAAAATATCAATCACTTTGATTACAATTTCGTACTTCCCTTTTTCTTTATAAGTTCGGGAGGTTTCAAGTTCGATATTCGGATTCTTCTTGGTGCGGTAACTCTGCCATTCATTGTGAAACGTATCATTGCGGAAATTCCAATCCACAGCCCAGTAATCAATCCATTGCTGCCAATGGCGGATATTGCCGCGCACCTCTTCCGGTACATCATCCGGCGGAACCATAAAATCCGTCAGCCGAATCACAAGTTTCTGATTTTCAAGCCGTGTTTCTACGGATAAAGACGCGAGTTCGTAAAATTTGATATCGCCCTGCTAAACCGCCCGTTTTTCCAAAACTTCTCTGGGAATCTTTTTGAATTTCAACGCAATGTTGTTCGCCAGCGCAAACTGTTTGGCGGTTTCGTTGATTTCAAATGCAAATTCCCAGCCCAGAATATCCACGCCGTTCACGGCAATATCTGCGGACTTGCCTGCGGATTTCCAAAATTCCTGCACAATGCTTTTCACATCACTGTAAGTTACAGGCGCATCCACAGAACCGACATGAACCATGCGCCCGGCTTTTGCCCCGTGAAGCCAGAGATAGCCGGAAACCGCTTCTGCCTGATACAGTTGAAGGATGAAATGACGATATCGCTGCTCAGCTGCCGCACGCTCGGAAATATCCTGAAATTCCGAACCCATCCATTGCTGGCGTTCATATTTTCCGAGATTCTGAACCACGAATGGCTTGACTTCGGGAATGCCCAACAGGCGTTTGCGCGTGGTGTGAATGGCAAAGCGTCCGAGATCGCAGGCAATCCATCGGCGATTGAGTTTTTCCGCAACAGCTGCGGTTGTGCCTGAGCCGATGAAGCAGTCCAGAACAAGATCGCCTTCGTTTGAACTGGCTTTAATGATGCGGTCTAAGAGAGCTTCGGGTTTTTGGGTGGGATAGCCTAAATCCTCTTTGCTTTGAGAATGAATCATCATTTCGTTAGATGACCAAATATCAGATGCAAAAAGACCTTCTGTTTCATATCTGACTAATCTCGGCATATTATTAGAAGTAAATTTAATCAATCCTTTAGCAATACCTTCATCTATTCTTTCTTGTGTCCAAATCCAGTGTTTCCCTGCTGGTGGATGCAACAAACCTTTTTCTCCAAAATCTCTTGGTTGACCTTGTCCTGCTTGTGTGAAATTATCTAACACATATCTATTTCCTGTTTTTTCATCTGTATGAGGAAATCGTTTTTTGACAGTTTCTTCATCTCTTTGATCAAAAGTTGTGTTAAGAATTAAATTCTTACCTTTTGAATAGAAATAAATTACATCGTGAATATTGCCAAAACTTTTACTTTGAGCCTTTCGTGAAAGCGTTTTTTGCCATATAATTTCATTTCTAAAGTTATTATAATCAAACACTTCATCTAAAATTATTTTCGCATAATGCCCCACATGCCAATCCAAATGCACATAAAT
>CAZMDM010000067.1:0-6599 GCA_964564775.1 uncultured Desulfonema sp.
GATGGTTAGGGTTTCAGTTGAAGAAGTGTTTACAAACCTGATTTAAGATATACCATATTTTCGCAAAAAAATCAACAGTAAATATCTGTAATGATTTCGTTTTTTACATCACACTCATTGAAAGCCTGAAATTTTCAATCTCAATCTCAATCTCAATCTCAATCTCAATCTCAGATCGGATAACCTAACGATAAGTTCAGTGGCACGGCGTTAGCCGTGTCCACTGCAACGCTTGGTTAGGCTTTTTTCAATATTCAGGAAGAAAGAAATTCTTAGATTTCAAATCTTCCTCCAATTCCAACGCATTTGAAATATAATGTTTTTCTTCCGCAATCTTCAGAACGGCTCGTGTAGATACCGCCGTAAGACCCTTTTCTCCGGCTTCATTGCAGGCTTTTCTGTCATCAAGAATCACAATATCCGCTTTTTCCCGGACAGCCAATGTCAGCACTTCCTGCTCTCCTTTATCCAGCCTGCGGGAAAACAGCAGCGGAACAGAAACTTCCGTAACTTCGATAAATGTCTGACACGCTGAGATAAACTGTTTCTGTTCGTCTGAGGTGCCGTTCTGTAAAAATTCGTCATATACTGTACGGGGAATGACAACCTTTCCGAACAGTTTCTCAAGCAGAAACATCCGCTCAATCTTTGACAGAGCAATCAGCGGGCTTGTATCGGAAATTACTTTCATCGGCTGTCAAGAATGTTGCGGAGAGATGATACCTGCTGTTCCAGTTCGGATTCACTCAGCCCGTCAATGGGAATACCTTTGCTCCACAGCAGCTCCAGAAATCCTCTGTAACCGATATTCAGTATTTTTGCGGATTCCCGTAAAGAAAGATGTCCGTTCAGGTATTCCCATATGACAAATCCCCGCTGTATTCCGTTTTTCACACTCTCTGAATTATACTGATAAAACTCTGAAATAATATCAGGAATTTCAATAACGACTGCTGACATATATCACCTCTCTGATGGGTCAGTTCAGAGGCAGATATGCCTCCTTCACTTTCTTTTCAATTTCTTCCTTTTCTGAAAGACTTAATTCATGTGATTCATGTTCAGGTCTGATTCGTGCCGATTTTATGCGGTCAACCGATTCAGTCAAATCTTTCAGTCTGATTCTTTCCCTGTTTTCATAGGCGGCTTTCATAGCCGAATCAATCACGGCATTTTTAATATCTCTGCCGCAGACATCTTCGATTTTGGCAAGTTCCTCAACAGATACATCTCTTGACAACGGCAGTTTTTCAGGGAGATGCACTTTCCAGATTGCCTTCCGGCAACTTTCATCGGGCATTGGAAAATGAATATTGCGTACTCTTGTTTCAAACGCTTTGTCATAATTTCTGACAAGATTTGTTGCAAAAATTACGATACCCTGAAATTTTTCCAGACTGATAAGCAACTGGCTGCGCATTGAGTTGATTGCCTGTTCAGAGCCTTGAGTAACATTTGTAAGCCGTCTGGAAAGCAGGGAATCAGCCTCATCTATGAACAGCAGGGCTTTATCACGTTTTGCGGCTGAAAAAATCGCTTCAACATTTTTTGGTCCCTCACCGTGATACATACTTTCAATATCGGCATAACTGCAAGCCAGAATAGGACGTTCTATCCTGGATGCAACTGCATGGGCGGCAAGGGTTTTTCCTGTCCCCGGCACCCCGTGAAAATTTAAAGCTGTACGTGGAAAAGGCTCTATTTTTCTGAGTCCCCATTCATCAAAAACTTTCTGTTCCAACTGAATCAAAGCCACTGCCGACAACAGATTTTCTTTCACATTTTCAGGAACAATCAACTGATCAAATTCAAATGACGGATTCTGACTTTTATATCTGCCTGCACGCTGTTCATCTGTCAGTTCATAATCAGGTTTCTGCAATTCCGAAGTATTGCCGACTGTAATCTTGATATTTTCAATTTTTGTTTTGTCAAGAAACTTATTTACTGTGTCTGTAATTTCAGTTCGGAAATCATCCGCTGATTTTTCTGAAATATTATCAGGAATTCCCTGAACCTGAACACGAATATCCCTCTGAGATTTCTGCAATTCAGAAGCAGTACCGACTGTAATTCTGATATTGTCAATTTTTGCTTTCTCACAAAGGTTATTTACCGCTGTCAATATCTGAGAACGATAGACAGCGGCTATTTTTTCAGGAATTTTATCAGGAATACCCTGAATACGAATATCATGCGACATGAATTGTTCCTCTCAGATGCTGTGATCAACTATTCTTATTCTGCCATAATCGTGTTTTTTCGCCAATTCCGAGTCAATCTTTTTACATTCCACTGATTCAGAACTGATAAACCTGTCCGCACGTTTATCGAAAACACCATATACAACACCATAATTGCCATTGGAAAAAGAATCAACAATAGTACGGGCAACTTTGTCTTTATTGTCTATTTCGGCTCTGTGAGAATCAAACCATGATTCGATTTCATTCCAAGTTACAGCTATAATTATACCGACTGCTGCACCTGCTGCCGCACCCAATAATAATGCTCCGACAAGTTCTATAATTTCCTTCAGCATTTTTTCACCTTTTCAATCAACAGGATAAATCACAAGACCGTGTTTACGGTGTGCATTTTCCATTTCCGAATCAAGAGTATCATATTTTATTACTCTCCCTTCTTCCAAACTTCCTGCCTTTTTGTTAAAAACACCTTGAACTATAGCATAATTTCCCTCTTCTATCTCTGTTTTGAGAGTAAAAGCAATGTTCTCTTTCTGACGGGCTTTGATTTCAATTTTGGGATCCGTAAACCAATTGACAATTTCATCCATTTTCAAGAAAGATATAAAGATAAGTCCTGCACCCCCCGCAAGGACAACTCCTCCCACTATTGTTGCGGTTTTTGCTGTAAATCCTATAATACCTAACTTAGTCAGAATTACAGCACCGATTTTGCCTGCCAATATACTCAACGTAATCGGTTCCATAAAATTCTCCTATTCAACAAGAATTAACTGCTTATCCCCAAAGGCTTGTTTCAGTTCTTTATCCATTTCATTCGTAACATATTGAACTCCGTATGGCTTGCCATGTGAATCCACGATTAACTGATTGTCCCTGTCTAAAAATACAAGACAGACTACATAACTATAAGCCCCTGTATAATCAGGCTGATATAAGATTGCACCTTTTACACATCTCGGATCATGCGGGCGTTCATTAACAAAATACTGAATAGCCGATTCATATGTCAGAATCTTCACGCTCTTTTTTGCAATGGTTCGGACACTTTTTTATAACCTACTGTTTATACATAAATTTCAATTCTTGCAGTTTAAGATAACGGATCATGTATTTTCAATAGGTTATTTGGCATTGCAGCCTTATTTTTAAAAAACTGTCCGAAGTATTGTTTTGATGACATCTTTAAAAATGAAAAGAACTCACTCACTTCATTATGAACTATTCCGATAAAACCGGCTGTAGCCTTTTCATTCGGCTTTTTCACATCAGAAGATACCGACTGACCTGATTTCATGTTAAACTCCCTGTTATATTGATTTGAAAGATACTGCGACAAAGTGCCGATTGTGGAATTGAAACTGTCCAATTCGGCAAACCACTGACTCATATCTATTTCAAGATGCTGTCTGAGATTCAATATGTTAGTCTGAGTATCAAGCTGATTACGGGCTAACATATTTATAACATTCCTTCCGGCTATAATAGCTTTCGCAACAGCACTGTTTTTAGCTTTAGCCTGTTCTATAATCAACTGCACTTTTCTCGTGCATAAAGAAACGCCTCTGTGTAAAAAATCAGAAAATTCATGAGAAAATCTGACTAATTCCTGATCAACATATATAGTCGGATAAATTTTCAGTCTTTTTGATAATTCTGTCATTAAACTGTACAGTTCAACATAGCGGTCAACGTCTTTCTGATAACTGTATTCTTCCATTTTCTGGGACAGTTTTGACAGATGATTTAAAAAATTCTCATACCCTTTAACTACAACTATCCAGTATTCATAAGTTTTATCAGGATTAAACCGCAAATTCGGATTAAATCCGGCAGATGGAGAAGGAGACGGCGGTGGAGAAGATGATGACACCGGATGGTGTTGTGTTTTTCTCCGTGATGAGGTAACTATAAGAGTTGCAACTATTATTGACACCCCGATTATCACGGAACCCAATACATATTCCATAACCCACCTTTATTATCAGTTCACTTCAAGCACACTATGTATATCGGATTCATTCCCATTGACAAGATTGCTTATTTTTGACCAGTAATCAAGATTATCGAATGTGATAAGAACATCCTGTCCCTCTTCTATTCCAAGACTATACCAATACCAGATAAACCAGCGTCTTCCTGTATCGTAACTTTGCACCATAATTTTATGGTATCCCGCATCATCAGGGAAGCTCTGGACATACAACATTGTCTGAGTTTTCATACTAATTATCCCTTTTTTGATTTATTGTAAAAGCCTAACACAAAGTTCAGCGGCGTGAGTCCGCTGCAACAGATGGTTAGGAATTTTATGAAATACTGTTATTTCGGCGTATTCATGCGCTCCTCCTTGCAAGGAAAACAGCTACGGCAAACACACCCAAAAGCAGCCAGAAGCTTTTTCTGTCAGGCGCATCACCTGCCGCGTAAATGAAACACCATCCGCCTTCTTTTCCGTCATCCAAACCTGAGTCAATATTGAGGATTCTCACATCGCAGACATCCGAGCTTTGTTTTCCGGTGCTGTCTGTTACCGTCAGTTGGAACACCATAGAAGCGCCGTCTTTGCCGACTTCCGGGGCGGTGAAGGTAGGGTTCGGTGAGTTCGGATCCGATAACTTGGGCGTTGCTATCCAGTCCGGGGCTTTGCCTAACATTGTCCATTGATAAGATAAAGTACCACTGCCTGAAATAGAAGAACGACTGCCATCCAAAGTTACAGTGGCCCGTTCATAAATCACAATGTCATTACCAGCGTCAACGGTAACAATATTCCCCGCTCTCATGGCAATATTTGAAAACAATGCGCTATTTTGAACATTGTCATTTGTGAGACTCTTAGCCACGACTGACAATGAGTTTGTATCAGAGGGCGGAGTGAGAGGAACATCAAAAGCTAGTTCGACTTCTTTTGACTCATTCGGTTTCAGAGTTACCGTATCCGGTGATGCGCTGCTTGCGAATCCGTGAGTGTCTCCTGCGGTAATCTTGAAGTTATCCTCAGTTCCCAAATTGGTTATTTTTACAGAAGCCTTGAAACGAGTTCCTCCGACCATTTCACTATCACTCTTAACAGGCTCTACTTTAACAGACTGTCCGAGATAGGCTGTCGGAAATACCCTGCATAAATTCTGCTCCGTTCTGATCCGTTCCTCTGGCAACTACCCGGAAACGTTCAGTAGGAAGATCAAAAATTCCAAAGAAATCTCCTTCAGATACTTCCTCACGCCCTGTTTGCAGGTCAATCAGTTTAATAGTATTCCCTTTCTCAGAAATGAACTCGAATTTTGCTGTGGAATAAGTGCCAAATATAGTTGCAGTAACCGCTTGGGATGTTCCGATAGACGGCTGACCATCAATAGGATGATACTCCTTCCCCTCCCTATATTCTTTCTCTTCAACAAAATCAAAACTATCAAAATCAATATCACTATTCCCCATAGCCGAAACCGAATAATGAATCCCACTATTTCCACTCACGCTTAAACGCCATTTTCCGACAGAAGGCTTTGTTACATTGAATACACGACCATTAAGCATATCAGAGATAAGAACATCACTTTCTCCTGTTTTTACCTCATTGCCATCCGGACGGAATAATTTTATCTCCCCTTTTGAATCCATACTTACCGATGCAACGATGCTTGTCATTGTTGAATCCACAGGAATAGTATATGAGCGAGGCTCATTATTCAAAATATCTTCGGCAATCAGGATTGGCCGAAGGTCTCCTGAAAGATTGGGTTTGACAATATTGAAATAGCTTCCGATTTCTTCCTGATTTCCATTGATGAAAGCCAACTGTCCGCCTGTCTCCGTAGCAATCTTCTGATATACGGGATCAATCGGAGAGCATGATCCGGTAAGCAACATGTTGATGTCAATCTTTTTACTTCCTGCTTTGGCTATCACGTCTGCATGAAGATGAGCATCTTTTGCACTGGCATCTGTAATAAGATAGACCGTAGCCTCTTTTGATGCATTATCAATAGCTTTTATAAGTGCCTTCATAGACAACTCAGGACAGTCCCCACCTGAGCTTACTGTTATTTCATTCAAGAATTTCAAAAATTTAGTAATATCTTTGGTAGCTTGGGGGGCATAAACTTCCGGATCGCTAAAACGGAGTAACGTATATTTGACAGTATTTTTTGTTTTGAGCTTTGTTTCATTGATAAAATTAACCATTTTGGAAACTTCGGATTTGACGTGATTGATCTGACTTGACATGCTACCTGAAACATCTATTACACAATAGTTCGGACAATTTTCATGCTGCGATAGATCCGAGATTCAAAATCTGCTGATATGCGTCAGAAGATTTTATCGAACTGAGATCAATACCTGACATATCACAAAATCGTTTCAGAAGATATTCGTTGAATTTACGGA